>JAIDBM010000343.1 GCA_029056365.1 Muribaculaceae bacterium
CGCCTGGACGGGTTCGACCGCATGGGGCAGGCCGGAGTTCATAAAATAGGAATGGGAGTGCTGATCGGACTGGAGGACTGGCGGACAGATGTAACCATGATGGCCAGACATCTTCGATATTTGCGCCGACATTACTGGCAGACACGATACTCTGTGAATTTTCCCCGGATGCGTCCGTCGGAATCGGGTTTCCAGCCGAATGTGGTGATGTCCGACCGCGAACTGGTACAGCTTACTTTCGCATTCCGTATTTTTGATCCGGATGTGGATATAAGTTATTCGACCAGAGAGAATCATGCCCTGCGAAACAATATGGCCACTTTGGGCGTGACTTCGATGAGCGCGGGGAGTAAGACCGATCCGGGGGGCTATGCGGTATATGCCGAGTCGCTCGAGCAGTTTGCGGTGAGCGACCGTACATCGCCTGATGAAGTCGCCGCCGATTTAAGAAGGCTGGGGCGTGAGCCTGTGTGGAAAGACTGGGACAAGGTTTTTGACTGAACGGCCATGGAAAGATATTCAAGACAGACAATGCTCCCCGAAATCGGCACAGAGGGGCAGCGGCGTATTCAGGACGCATCGGTGCTGCTGGTTGGTGCGGGCGGTCTGGGTGCTGCCGTGGCAACATATCTCTGTGGCGCCGGTGTCGGACGCATCGGCATAGCCGACAATGATGTGGTCAGTCTCAGCAATCTGCAACGCCAGACGCTATACACTGAAGCTCAGATCGGTCTGCCAAAGGTGTTTATGGCCGCCGAAAGGCTCAAAGCCATGAATTCGGGCGTCCGGGTGGAGACTTTTCTCGATGGAATCCATGCCGGGAACGCAGAGGCGGTAATCTCCGGCTTTGACCTTGTGATGGACTGCTGCGACAATTTTCCCACCCGATACCTTATAGACGATGTCTGTGCGGAGCTGGGCAAAGCATGGGTTCACGGAGCCATAAGCGAGTTCGCCGGACAGGTGACTGTATTCGGAGCTGCCGGTGCAAGACGCTACCGCGAACTCTATCCGGACCGTGAATATCTGTGCGGTCTGCCCCGGACCGTGCGTGGTGTGATTGGCGCTGTGCCGGGTTTCATCGGCTGTTTGCAGGCCTGCGAGGCTGTCAAGCTGATTACTGGCATTGGCAAGGCGCTCGACGGGCGGCTGTTGACCATCGACTGCCTGACTATGACCACGGATGAGATTTTTTTCTGATATAAAAACTATTGACAATGGAAAACAAATGGAGTCAGGAGGCATGGAATGCCGCAGAACCGATATATAGGGCTATTCTTGACCTTCCTTTTATAAAGGAACTTACGGCCGGTACTCTAAGCCGTGAACGCTTTGAATTCTATATAGGCCAGGATGGCCTTTACCTCAACGCATACAGCCGTGTGCTCGCCCACATAGCCTCACGCTTGCCGGAGAGCGGCATGACGGAGGATTTTCTCCGATTTGCCGGCGATGGCGTAAAGATGGAAAAAATACTGCACGCGCAGTTTGTAAGCGAGGCGCCCGCTGTCATGTCGCCTGCCTGTCTGCTGTATACTTCTCTGTTGCGGGCGCAGGCATCGGATTGCGTTGCCGTCGAGGCGGCGGCTATATTGCCCTGCTTCTGGATATATCTTGAAGTAGGGAAACGCATTCTTGCCGAGGCCGAGCTTCAGGGACACCCTTACGCCGAGTGGATCAGAGCATACAGCGACGAGGCTTTCGAGCGCTCCAACGAACGTGCCATCGAAATCTGCGACACGCTTGCCGGACAGTCTTCCGACGTGGAACGCGCCCGCATGACAGACATATTCGTGCAGGCCGCCCGCATGGAGTGGCTTTTCTGGCAGAGCGCCTATGATATGCAGCAATGGCCGGAACCAATACGCCCGCAGCTATGAGACATTACCGTACAGCACTTACAATTGCCGGCAGCGACCCTTCGGGCGGTGCCGGCCTGCAGGCCGACCTCAAGACTTTTTCCGCTCTCGGAGTATATGGCTCCACTGCGGTTGTGGCGGTGGTCGACGAGAATACAGCAGGTGTCTATGGCGTGCATTCTATTCCGGTGGACTTCGTGCGCGGTCAGATTCGCTCCGTGTTGTCGGATGTCGGCGCCGATGCTGTGAAAATCGGCATGCTGCACGACAGCGGGCTTATCCGGACTGTGCTCGACACGCTCAGGGAGTTCCCCGATGTGCGCGACATTGTGCTCGACCCGGTGATGGTGGCCACTTCAGGCGACCCTCTGCTGCAGGCTGATGCTATTGGCACTCTGGCTTCGGAGCTGATTCCTTATGCGCGTGTGATCACCCCGAACCTGCCTGAAGCCGAACTGCTGCTCGGCGCAAAGATTGAAAGCCAGGACCAGTTCGAGGATGCAGCCCGTCAGCTCTCGGCTGTCGGCGGTGGCTGTGTGTCGGTGATGCTTAAGGCCGGCCACCTTGAGAATGCCATGCTGACCGACTATTTCTATAATGCGGAAAGCGGCAGAATGCTGCGCCTGCCGTCGCCGAAAGTAGATACGCCGAACACCCATGGCACAGGCTGTACGCTGTCGTCGGCCATAGCGGCCTTTATGGCGCTCGGCAATGGTCTCGACGATGCGGTCAGCCGGGCAAAGGCATATATCAGCGATGCGATAATGGCCGGAGCCGATTACTGCATAGGCAAGGGCCACGGTCCGGTGCACCACTTCCACAGGTGGTGGTAAGGCTGTCAGATGCAGGCCTCGATAAAGAGCATTATTGTGACTCCGGCCACAAGCGCATAGGTGGCCTGCTTCTGAAAACCGTGTGAATGTGTCTCCGGTATCATCTCGTCGCTGATTACGTAGAGCATGGCTCCTCCGGCGGTCGCAAGCAGAAATGGCAGGAATATGGCCGATATGTCGCCGATAAAGTATCCGGCGAATACTCCGGCCACTTCAAGCAGGGCCACCGCCACTCCTATGAGTACGGTGTTCAGATAGCGGACGCCGGCTACCAGAAGCGGCGTCACAACCACCATGCCCTCGGGTATATTCTGCAGTGTGATTGTAAAGGCTATGGCCATGGCATTTCCCTGGTCGCCGTTGAACGATACTCCGGTGGCCATGCCTTCCGGCAGTTTGTGCAGGGCTATTGCCATTACAAACAGCATGGTACGGCTCAGCGACGCGCTTTTTGCATGGCGCTCCTCCTCCTTTATGCCCGACAGGTGGTGCAGGTGGGGGGTGAATCGGTCGAGCAGACCGATCAGCGCCACTCCGGAGGCCACTCCGAGCACTACCTGCCACCATTGGGCCGGTGCGGTCATCTCTATCGCCGGGAGTACCAGACATACAATCGAGGCTGCAAGCATCATGCCGGCACACAGTCCAAGAAAGATGTCATTCCAGTTGTGGGGAATACGCCGGATTATCAGTCCGATGCCCGATCCGAGCAGCGATGACAGACCGAGCGCTCCGGCGCAGTACAGCAGATTTACGCTTTCCATAATTGTAATGAATATGAA
>JAIDBM010000344.1 GCA_029056365.1 Muribaculaceae bacterium
GGCTTCATGCTGTTCGAGATATGCCTCAACGGAGGGCCGCATCTGATCACCTTCATTATCCCGGCACATATATTCCCCGTGGCCAACCGTGGCAAGGGTACCGGCATGGCATCGCTGCTGGGCAAAATCGGAGCCATAGCCGGAGTATTCTTCATGCCGATGCTGCTTCATGCCGGCGGCATGACACTGGTGCTGATTGTCACCGGCGCCACCATGCTGCTGGGTGCGGCCATATCAATTGTATATGGCAGGCTGCTCGGATTGCTCTAAGCAGCCTGGTTCAATGGTCAGAGACGGATTTTGCGGCTATGCTGCCCGTTCACTTCAATAAATATTCCGTTCGTCGGATTCTCGACTTCTATGCCCTGCAGATTGAAGTACCTGGTGCAGTGGTGTGAGTCGGTAGAAATCTCAACCGAAGATGCGCTCTCGAATTCATATTCAAGTATGTTCGGAAACTTGCTCCACTCCTCGTCGGCTTTATAGGCATCAACACATCCGGTAGGCACATACAGAACAATGTCAGCTTTATTGAACGTGCATTGCAACTCATAACCATAACCCTCGTAGTTGCCACTGTAGCCCGACGGGTCTGGGTTTGGATTGTAGATGGCCGAGAGATTCCGGCAATTTGAAAAACCGCAACTGTCGAACCATTTTATAGGATTGATTGGTCTGACATCGGTTTTCGGGAGCCATATTTCCTTTAGCGAACTCATCATGGAAAAGCACCACGGATCAGCGGTAATGTCGCTGACTTCCGAAAAATCGAGTGTTTCAATCAGAGGCATTATGCAGAAGCAGTATTGGCCGATACCAAGTTTAGGGCCTTTGAAAGTGAGTTTTTTCAAATTTGGCATACCAAGGAAGCTATATTCGTCAATTATCGTAACGCTTGCAGGTATCTCAAGTTCTTCAAAACCACAGTCCAGAAACGATTCGACAACTATATCTTTAAGAGTTTCAGGAAAAGACACCTCTCTGATATTCGGTAGTTTTGAAAATGAACCAAAAATATATGTCAAGCTTTTGCCTAAATCTACATATTTGAGAGCTGAGCATTGGGAGAAGCATGCATATATACTTTCCATCCCGGACGGCAGAATTATCCTTTCGATATTGTCATCGTTTAAAAAGCATTTAAATGCGTCAGTTACCGGAAGCTCGTTTCCGTACGGGTCGATGACACTTTCTGGTATAACAACTTCCTTTATCCCGTTTATCCGGCATGTTTCAAGGAGTTCATCGGTACAGGTCATTTCCAGCCCTTCACTATGTTCGCTTTTAAAGTAGGTAATTCCGTCAACGCTGAACTCATATCCGTTGGGGGTGGCGAATGTTTGAATTCCATTCAGCATTACCACTGCCAGGATTGCTATTTTTATAATTCTGTTCATAATATTATCTGACATGATTTGATAAGTGTTCCGTTGTTGGAAAACGTGGTTTTTATGGTAAATAGATTGCCAAAGCGCGAATGGCTTGGAATTTTGTCGCAAGATAAGGCATTTTTATAAGATAAGCAAATCGGAATGGCGTGATTAACAAAAATTAATACATTGTTTGGCAGACTTTTAGTTGTCATGTGAATATCAGACTCTTGTGCTAAAACTGTGTAGCGTCATTATCATCGCTATGCCGCTAAAAGTTTGAAGCTTGTTCAAGTACAAGTTTTTGAAGTTATTCGTATTTCTGGAGGCCGATGACTGAACCCCATGGCTGGGGAATTGTTAATAAATCAGTAACTAATCAATTAAAAGGAATTATTATGCACATGGCCGATGCCCTGGTATCGCCTCCCGTGGCCGTAGTGGCCGGCGTGGCGGCAGTATCACTTCTAATAGTCGCCACCCGGAAGGTGGCCCGCAACAGCCGAACCGACATTATCCCGCTGATGGGGGTGATGGGCGCGTTTGTGTTCGCTGCCCAGATGATTAATTTCAGTATTCCCGGAACCGGGTCAAGCGGACATATCATAGGCGGAATTCTGCTGGCGGCCTTTTTAGGGCCATGGGCAGCATATCTCACATTGTGTTCGGTGCTTATGATTCAATGTCTGGTGTTTGCCGATGGGGGTCTGATGGCGCTTGGCTGCAATATGATTAATATGGCAGCCATGAGCACTTTGGTGGCATATCCGCTTATATACAAACCCATGGTGCGCTATCCGGCATCGAACGGCAAGCTTGTTTCAGCCTCTGTGCTTGCATCGGTTGTCGGACTTGAGTTGGGTGCGCTGCTTGTAAGCGCCGAGACGGTTGCATCGGGTGTTACGGCATTGCCATTGGGCAGATTTCTGTTGTTTATGCTTCCCGTGCATCTGGTGATAGGGGTGTGCGAGGGCATCGCTACCGGCTTGGTACTTGCCTTTGTGCAGCGCTACAGCGCATCGCTGCTCAATGGCGCCACTGTGGGTGTGGGTGCTATGCCGGGTGCCCGGCGCAGGAGTAAACGGGTGATGTGGATTTTCGGTGTTGCCGCACTGGTGCTGGCGGTGGTATTCGTATGGGTTGCTTCGGCGAATCCCGACGGACTGGAGTGGAGCATCGAGAAGGTGGCCGGAGTAGCCGAACTGGCTCCTGCCGTGCCCCCTTCAACCGCCTTTATGCCCGATTACGAGTCGCATTTCGCCGGTATAGTGGGCGGGGTGCTTGTGATGGCCATGCTCTGGGCTATCACCACTGTGATTTTCCGTTTGCGACGTATGCATCAGAAATATAACAGATAGCATAGTATGTCTCTGCAGTCGGCGCTCATAACGCTCAACAGGCTTGAAAGCCGAGGCGGCGGCATATCGGTAGACTGCCGTTTCCAGATTACCGTTCTGGCGGTGTATCTGGTGGCCGTGCTCAGTGTGCCGCTGACCGACCCCGGTATGCTGGTGTGGATGTTTGTCTACCCGATAGTAATGTCGGAAGCATGCGGCGCCGGCTATGGACGCGTGGCACTGAAGTCGCTGTGGGTACTTCCGCTTGTGGCGCTTGTAGGCATATTCAACCCCTTGCTCGACCATGCTCCGGCGTGGGAAATCTTCGGTGTTACCGTTTCGCGCGGATGGGTAACGTTCATTTCCATTTGTCTGCGTGGTATTCTGGCACTTCAAGCCGTGCTGGCGTTGATATATTCTACCGGCTTTTACAGCATCTGCACTGCCTTGCGGCGTATGGGCATGCCTACTGTACTTGCCACACAGCTGCTTATGGTTTACCGCTACATTTCGGTACTGCTTCAGGAGGCGCAGAGTATGGGCCGGGCACGGGCCGCCCGGGGATTCGGCCGAAAGAACTACCCCTTGCGTCAGTGGGCAACTATGGTGGGCCAGCTGTTGCTCAGGTCGGTGGCACGTTCGCAGCGTATCCACAGGGCCATGCTTGCACGTGGTTTCAATGGCACCATGCCTGCTCCGGCTGCTGAACGGCTGCGTGTTTCCGACTGGCTGTTTCTCATTGGCTGGCTTGGTGTTACTGCAGTGCTGCGTTTTGTGGATTTATCATCTTTATTAGGCAATTTGTTATGAGTCACCACTATATACAGT
>JAIDBM010000345.1 GCA_029056365.1 Muribaculaceae bacterium
AGCTGTGAATAAGAGACAGCGTTGCGTCCGGAGTGTTTCTATACGGCATCGCACAGAGCTATACCGTGATACTCCTTGCCCAGGTGCTGATGGCGCTCGGCGCCTGCTGTGGCTTTGTAGGCGCCGGATATATAGGCGGTGTATGGTTCGGAATGGCGGCCTACGGCACGATGTTCGGCTATGTCCAGGTGCTGTCGTCGCTGTCGAGTGCAATCCAGCAGCCTGTCACCGAGGCGTTGCTGGGTCATCTGAGCTATGAGCGCCTGTTTGTGTATCTGGGATTCTTTGGAGTTCTGCTTGTGGTTCTTGCCGTGCTTTACATACGCAACCCTGCTCCGGTGAAATCGGGGCGCAGTCCGTTCCGTGTGGTAGGGCACAATCTCTATCAGATCATACGTATGCCTCAGATGTGGATTGCCGCGCTGTGGGGAGGCATTGTGTTCGGACTCAATCTTGCTCTTGGAGTGGTGTGGACGCCTAAACTCTTTACCGGCGCCGGATTCACCGAGGCCAACGGCAATCTTGGATCGGCCATGCTCTGGCTCGGTCTGGCAGCCGGCTCATGCTTCTGGCCCCAGTGGAGCAACCGCATCCACAGCAGGCGTATCCCGTCGGCCATCGGAGTGGGCATGATGATAGCCGGTCTGTCGCTGGCGGTGTTTGTTCCGATGCCTCTGTGGCTCATGGTAGCCATGATGTTTGTAACCGGCATGGGCGCCACATCGCATATGCTCGCATTCTCGGTGGGAGGCGATGTAGCCGGCGGCCCGCTTGTGGGCACATCGAGCGCCTTTCTCAACGGCATCATGTTTATCTTCGGCGGCATATTGCAGAATATACCCTCGGCCATGCATGCATCGGGCTATGGCTTCAAGGCCATGTTCAGTCCGTTTATCGCCGTTGCGGCAGTAGCGCTGGTGTTTGTTCTTGTCCAGCGTGAGACGGCGCCGAAATGATTCGAACTTAGGAAAGAGTATAAAAAAAGAATGAGAAGATGAAATCAGTATTGATTTTCAAATTCTCATTCTCCTCTCTCCTCTTGCGGTATGGACGGGACTCGAACCCGCGACCCCCTGCGTGA
>JAIDBM010000346.1 GCA_029056365.1 Muribaculaceae bacterium
GGTGTAGACATATCCCTGTGGTGAAAGCTGGCGTTCGCCCAGGCCGTTCTGCGAGATAATCAGGCCGTAGCAGGGGCTTCCGACCGTAGGAGTGTTCTCATGACGTCCGGTGGCCTTGAACCATGCGTAGCGATAGATGTAATCGGTTTTTTCAAGCCATTCCACAGTCTCGACCATCGATTTGATCTGCACATCGGGTTCGACGCGCGAATCGGCCTGGCCTTCGTTCGGCCAGTAGCAGAATTCGGTAACCCATACGGGTTTGCCGTATCGTTCGTGGAATGTGCCGGCAAGGGTTTTCATTACTCCCAGTCCGCCGTAATTGTGTATGGCCACATAGTCGAAGGCATCGTTGCCCACGAGGGCCACGAACTCGTCGAACCACTTGGTGGGGTCCTGATAGGGAGCGTTGGGAGAGTAGTTCATGGCCGGGGCCACAATCTCGAGACCGAGTTCATCGGCCAGCGCTTTTACGGCCGGCCATTCCTCGGCAGCTTTCTGCGGAGTCATGTTGGCCTGTTTGGTGAAGTTCGGTTCGTTGAACCCCAGCAGATAGCGGCACGAGGGGTGCGATTTCACATAGTCGCGTATGGCATCGGCATCGTAGTTCGCGTTCCAGCACATGGGAGCGAACTCCATGTCGGTGAAGTTTATCACGCCATCGTTGTAGCCCCGGCCTGGTACATTGCTCCAATTGTAGTACCAGCATACGCCGGGAGAGAGTATTCTCAGCTGGCTTTCGAATGTGAACTGGTCTTCGCTTACTCCACGTTTCGGACTCTTGGCCATGGACGTTGCTGATGCGGTCAGAGCCAGAGCGATAGCTAACGGAATGTATTTTTTCATTTTATTCTGAATTCAACTGGTTTTGACTTGCAGGCCGATGAATCATCGACCCATAGCAGGAAATCGCCGGCCTCGATCACGGCTTCGCCTTTTGCGTTGTGGAAGGCGAGTGCCGATGCGGGCAGGGTGAAGCTTACGGTGCGGCTTTCGCCCGGTGCGAGGGTAATTTTTTCAAAGGCCTTGAGTTCTTTTACCGGGCGGGCCAGAGACGCTACCGGGTCGCGCACGTACAGCTGCACCACATCGCTGCCGCTGCGTTTTCCGGTGTTGGTTACGGTGCAGCTTATGTCGATGCTGCCGTCGGCAGGCATCTCGGTGGCGCTGAGCACCGGGGTTCCGTAGGCGAAGGAAGTGTATCCGAGTCCGTATCCGAAGGGGAACAGAGGTTCGTGGCCTGCATCAAGGAAGAAGCTTGTGCAACCTGTGGATGTCTGTCCGGCTTCAAGAGGAATATCGTCGATGAGGGTCATTTCGGTAGTCGGTCGTCCGGTGTTCTTGCATGCGTAGTACAGGGGCACCTGACCCGACATACGAGGTATGGATACCGGCAGACGTCCGCCCGGCGCGGCATCGCCGGAAATCACGTTTGCAAGAGCGGGGCCGCCCATGGTTCCGGGATGGAAAGAGTAGAGCACAGCCTTGCTGAGGTTGCATTCCTCGGGAATGGCCAGCGGACGTCCGGCCATGATAACGGTAACAACGGGTTTGCCGGTTGCTGCCAGCGCACGCAGGTATTCGGTCTGTGCTCCAGGCAGAGTGATGTCGGCCCGGCTGTGGGCCTCGCCCGACAGAACGGCCTCTTCGCCGGCGAAATAGAGAATCACATCGGCATCGGCGGCCATTTCGAGAGCTTTGCCGAAGTCGGTGTTTTTGTCACGGCTGTAGGTGAGTCCGGGCGAATACGACACCGCTTTGCCGTATTTTTCGCGGAGCGCGGCGAGCGGAGTCACGGTGTGCGATTTTTCGAGGTCGAAACACCATGTGCCGTTCTGGTCGTGCGGGGCATCGGCCATAGGACCGGTTACGAAAATCTTGCCGGGACGCTTGCCCAGGGGCAGTATTCCGGAGTTGGTAAGCAGTATTGCGCTTTCTTCCGCAGTGCGCCGGGCCGCATCGAGTGCTTCGGGGGTATAGAAGCGGTTGGCGGTGGCCATGTCGACATATGGGTTATCGAAAAGTCCGAGGCGGAATTTCAGCCGCAGTACGTTTCGCACCATGTTGTCGATTGTTTCCATTGGCACGGCGCCTGAATTTACCAGCGCGGCGAGGTTGTTGTCGTAGGCGTGTCCTTCCATGTCCATGTCAACGCCTGCGAGTGCGGCCTTCATGGCGGCATCGCTGCGGTCGGCGCAGAAGCCATGGTTTATCATCTCGGTTATCGAGTTCCAGTCGCTCACCATCAGGCCGTCCCACTGCCATTTGTCGCGCAGAATGTCGCGCAGCAGATATGGGTTGCCCGATGACGGCACTCCGTTTATGTCGTTGAACGAGCACATGAATGTGGCGGCTCCGGCCTTGGCTCCGGCCTCGAACGGGGGCAGATACACATCATGGAGAAGTTCCATGGGCACCCATGTGGTGTTGTAGTCGCGACCGCTTTCGGCGGCTCCGTAGCAGGCGAAGTGCTTCACGCAGGCAGCCATGGTGCCGGGTTTAGTCAGGTCGTCGCCCTGATAGCCTTTTATGGCAGCCACACCCATGGCCGAGGTAAGCACGGGGTCTTCGCCGTATCCTTCGGCTATGCGCCCCCAGCGTGCGTCGCGGGCAATGTCCACCATGGGCGAGAATGTCCAGCGGATACCGGTCGACGAGGCTTCCTGCGCGGCTATGGCCGAGCCTTCTTCAACCAGGGCCGGATTCCATGTGGCGCCCTGGCCGAGCGGAATCGGGAATATGGTGCGGAATCCGTGTATCACATCGCGGGCGAATACCAGCGGGATTCCGAGCCGTGAGTTTTCCACGGCATCGCGCTGAAGGGCGTTTACAGTCTCGGGGTTTACTTCGTTGAGTATCGAACCCACCATTCCGGCTTTCACCCGGCCCGACATGTCGGGTGAGTATCCGCTTCCGGTGTACTGGTTGAGCTGGCCGATTTTTTCTTCAAGAGTCATTTTGCCCAGAAGGTCATCGATGCGGGTTTCGATGTCGTGGGCCGGTTTCGCGGCATGCGCCGAAACTCCTAAAATCAGAGCTGCTATGGCTGTAGTTATTCTCATGTCGGGGAATTTAGTGGATTGTTGTTTTAACGATGGCAGACTGCCCGTTTCCCGTAGCCTGTATGATGTACATGCCGGCGGATAGTCCGCTCAGGTCGAGGTTTCCGTGAGCCGATGCCACAATATGGCCTGCGATGTCGTAGGCCCGCAGTTCGCAGTCGGTAGCTATGGCGTTTCTGCCCGAGATTCTGATTTCCGGCCGGCTATTACTGACCGATGCGTCGGCTATCGACGATGTTTCGTCTTTGTCGCCGGGAATCAGAGCGAATATCGATTCGTCGTCGCTGCCTTTCTGATACACCCGCACATAGTTGACATACATCGACGCCTGGTGGGCGTTGTCGTCGTTCAGTGCGGTGATGTCGGCCGGATTGTGTATGCCGGGGAAATTTCCGCCCACGGCAAGATTGAAAAGAATGAAGTTCTCTTTATGGAAGTAGTTTCCGGCCGACCATTCGTTGCCGGGGTCGTCGGCCGGTATGTCCATCTGGAAGTAAGGAGTCTGCACGGGCATTTTGTCGAGGTCGACGAACATGCGTATTTTGTTTTCGTCCCATATAAGGGTGAACAGATGGAATTCACCGTCCTGGAGCGAGTATGATTTGGTTGCGTCCTGTGCGTAGGAGGCGTTGGGCCAGCCTTGTCCCCAGTGGCAGGCACCGTTGAAGAAGCGGTCGCCGACTCCGTTTTTGAACCCGTTCGAATGGCCCATCTCCACTATGTCGATTTCACCGCTGCGGGGCCAGCCCACCTGGTCGAAGTCGTTGCCCATCATCCAGAATGCGGGCCATAGACCGTTGGGAGTGGAGGGGAAGCGTATGGCGGCTTCGATTTTTCCGTGTTTGAAGGCAAAGAGGTTTTTGGTGGTCACACGGCCAGAGGTGAACGATTTTCCTTGATGGTATTCGCGACGGGCCGTGAGGATGAGGCATCCGTTGCCTTGGCCGTCGTCGCCTACGCGTACATTTTCTTCGCGGTCGGTGTAGAACTGCAGTTCGTTGTTACCTCCGCCATCGCCGTTTACTTCAATGTTCCAGCGTTCGGGCTTGAGTTCGCCTGAGTCGAACAGGTCCTGCCATACAAGGCGGTAGCCGTCGGTTTCGCCGCTGCCGATCTGCGGCTCGGCTGCGTTGGCGCCGAGTGCCATGGCGGCCAGTGAGATTATTATCGGGAGTCTGGTGTTCATGTATATGATGTTGAATGATTGATTTCTGTTTATGCGGGCGGGGTCTGCCATATATGCCGTAACGGATACGGGCCCCCTGTGTGTGTGTCGGTGTATCAGGATTCAGGTTCGATATGAGCAACGGGGGAAGCGGACGCGCCGCGCCCCCCGTTGATGTAGTTGGTCCGGTGTTTTAACCGGATGCGAAAGAAGATTTCTTACGGGTTATTTTACAGCGATTTTGCGTACATTGTTACCGGCTTTTACCACGTATACACCGGCAGGAAGGTTGTCGATGCCGATGGTCGAGCCTTCAACACTCTTCACGCACTGTCCGGCGAGGTTGTAGAGCTGCATCGAGCTTGCTCCGGAGGCGTTGGCGGTGTTGCCGGTGACGATGATGTCGAAGTTGCCCGATTCGATGTCGGCTACGCCGGCTTCGCTTTTGGCCTGATAGAGGTAGAAGGCATCGATGCTGAACGACTGTCCGGGGATGTAGGCGGGGTGGAATGCCAGATAGTTGCCGCACCAGTCGTCGCTGGGAGTGAAGTTGAACGAGGGCCAGAGTTTTTTCAGGTCGGCGAAGCTGATGTCGATGGCCTGCCATTCGTCGGTTATGGCCTGAGCCACCATAGGATAGTTTTCATAGGCGTTGGGGCCGATGCAGAAGTGGGCGTTGGCATTCTCTACGGCTTCATCGTCCATGAATGTGAAGCCGAGTGAGGTGGAAGCCGAGCCGCTGGCGCGGAAAGCCATGTGCAGACGGGTGTTGGCGCTCACGCCGCTGAGGTCCATGCCCTTGCAGGTGCCGTTGGGTTCGTCTACACCGCCTATGCGAGCATCGTGGCTCTGGTTGAAGCCGCCGCCGGCCCAGCCGGCTTCGGGAGCTACAGTGAGCGACACATAGCCTTCGGTCTGGAAGTCTACGCCGGGCATGCTTCCGTCGCCGCCTACAAGGCCGTTCCATATCCAGAGGTTACGGCCGAGTTCCGGGTTCAGAGTGTAGTCGTGCACGATTTTACCGTCTTTCTGAAGGGTTTCCACTGTGATGGGGTCGAGCTGGAATACATAGAATTCAGCTGCGTTTTCGCCTTTTGCAAGTACGGGGGCTATGCCTGCGTCTTCTACGGTGTACTGGGCGTTGGCTGCTGTGGCTGCCAGTGCCATGGATGCTAAGAGAGTAAATTTTTTCATGATGTTGAAATTTATGTTTGGTTTTGTTCTGTCAGGTCTGGTTGATGATGCCGGAGCAATTCCGGCATCATCGTTCGATTCGGTTATTATTCAGGATTTTCTTACGGTTATCAGTATCCGGGGTTCTGTTCCATGGGGTTGAGGTTCAGTTCCTCCGATGGAATGGGGAAGAGTTCGTTCTTGCCTTTGATGAAATTAGCCATCTCGGCCTGAACTTCCGCACTCTCGTTGCGTGCGTATTCGGTCATTGTTTCGCAGGCGATGCCCCAGCGCACGAGGTCGAACCAGCGGTGGCCTTCCATGCCGAGTTCAACGCGGCGTTCGTGGCGGATTGCCGCACGGAGTCCGTCGGTGTTGTCGGTGTAGGCACCGTAGGGGAAGGAGGGCAGTACGCCCGTCTCGGATGCCATTGCGCGGGCACGGGCGCGGACTTCCTCAAGGGCCCATTTGGCCTCTGAGGTGCTTTTGCCGCTTTCAAGCGCGGCTTCGGCGAAGAGAAGCAGCACGTCCGACGCTCTGATAAGGCGGTAGTTGAGCGGACCGCGCGAGTCGTGGTTCAGGCTGGGTATGAGTCCCTGCTCCATGTAGGCGGTCTTGTAGTTGTAGTACGGGTTGCCGAGGTAGTTTACTTCGACTTCGGCCGATGTCGCATCGTCGAGCTGCCCTACGGTGAGGTCGCGGCGCGGGTCACCGGATTCGAATTCATTGAACAGACTTTGGGTCGGATGGTTGAAACCCCAGCCTTTGTTGCTGCTGCTGCCGCCGAAAACCGAGGCACGCGGGCGAGTGAGTATCGAAGTGAATGTGCCTCTGGTGAATCCGAAGCCTTCGCCGTAGTCGCTGGTGGGGTCTTCCATATACTGTATTTCGAACACGCTTTCAGGGCCGTTTTCACCGGCGAGTGTGAAGTTCAGGCCGTAGTCGGCCATGAGGGTGTATTCCTTGCCATATTGGGTGTCGACCCATGTTTTGCCCCATTTGTAGGCGTTGTTGTAGTCGTGCATGTAGAGGTATGCCTTGCACAGCATTGCCTGTGCGGCGCCTCTGGTGGCCCGTCCGAGGTCGGAGGCAGCATAGTCCGATTTGTTCCAGAGCAGTTTTTCGGCCTCGATGAGGTCCGACACTATATGGTTGTATACATCGTCGGCCGATGCACGTGGCTGCTGCCATGACGAGCTGGAGTCGATTACGAAATCTACAAGAGGCACTCCGCCGAACACACGCACCAGCTGGAAGTAGTAGAACGCACGCATGAAGTAGGCTTCGCCCAGAAGACATTCCTTGCGCGATTCGCTCATGTCGGTGTCGGGTTCCACTTTGGCAACTTCCTGCAGGGCCAGGTTACAGCGTATGATACCCTGGTATTTGGCCCTGTAGTAGTTCAGGATGATGCCGTTCTGGATATTTACCTTGAAATTGTCGATGTCGTATGCGTTGGCGTCGTCGGCCACGTCCTGGCCTCCTTTGAGAGCGTCGTCCGAGGCTATGTCGCCGATATACCATTCCGAAAAGTAACCTCCGGGATTATATTCCCAGGCCACGGGAGCATAGCAGGCGTTTACTGTCTGTATGGCCACTGCTCCGCCGGTGAAGAAATCGTCGAACTTGTTGGTGCCCGGTGCTTCTTCCTTGAGCCAGTCGTTGCATGAACTGAGGCTTATGGCCGTAAGCGCGGCCATGGCTATATATTTTGTTTTCATGATTTATCAGTAGGTGATGTTAATGCCGAAGATGAATGTTCTTGACTGCGGATAGTTGCCGTAGTCGACACCGCCTGAAACTTCGGGGTCGAAGCCGGTGTATTTGGTTACGGTGAACAGGTTGCCGCCCTGCAGATACAGACGGCAGTTCTGGAATCCGGCTTTGCCTATGAGATTGCGCGGAAGCGAGTAGCCCAGCTGCAGGTTTTTAAGGCGGAAGTAGGAGCCGGACTCAAGGAAGCGGTCGCTGGTGTAGTAGTTCACCGAGTTGACTGCGTTCGGAAGCGAGCCGTCGGGATTGTCGGTGGTCCATACATCGGCCATTACAGGCGAGAGAACCGAGCTGCTGCCGTTGCTTTCGAGCTGCATGCGCTTCTGGTTGTAGATTTTGTTTCCGCCTACACCCTGGAAGAAAAGCTGCAGGTCGAAGTCTTTCCAGAACGCGGCCAGATTTATGCCGTAGTTGAGCCAGGGTATGGAGTTGCCGAGGTCGACACGGTCGTTTGAGTCGATTATGCCGTCGCGGTTGATGTCGGTGTATCGTGCGTCGCCGGCATGGAAGGGGGTGTTGGCGGCATTGTAGCCGGTGAGATGTTCGAGAACTTCTTCATCGCTGCGGTACACGCCTTCGTAGCGGTATCCCCAGAAGTAGTTGAGCGAGTGTCCTTCGTCCACCACCTGTACGCCGTCGTAGTTGCCGCGTATTACCGACCCGCCGTTGAGATGGGTGAGTTTGTTGTCGATGAACGACACATTGCCTCCGATGCTGTAGTGGAAATCGCGGCCTATGCTGTTGTCGTAGTTCAGGCTTATTTCTATACCTTTGTTGCGCACCTCTCCTACATTGGCCATGGCGGAATAGCGGTTTCCTACATGGGCGGGAGCGTTTACGTTCATGAGCATGTCCTGGGTGTCGCGGATAAATGCGTCGATCGAGCCGTTGAGACGGTTGTTGAAGAAGCCGAAGTCGATTCCGGCGCTCCACTGCGCGGTGTTTTCCCAGTGTCCGCCGTTGTTTATCCAGGTGAGCACGGTGGCGCCGTTGGCGAGCTGCTGGTCGGCTCCGAACACATAGTCGACAAAAGTGGGGCCTGTGTTGAACATGGTGAGCAGGAAGGCGTTGTTGTTGATATTGTCGTTGCCCACCTTACCCCAGCCGAAGCGGAGTTTGAGGTTGGAGAGCCATGTCACGTCGCGCAGGAACGACTCCTGGTTCATGCGCCAGGCCAGTGCGAACGAGGGGAAGTAGCCCCAGGCTTTTTCGGGGAACTTGCTTGAGCCGTCGGCGCGGAAGTTCACGGTGGCCAGATAGCGGTCGTTGAAGCTGTAGTGCACACGGCCGAGCCATGAGAAACGGCGGCTGCGGCCAACGGAGTCGCTGGGGCGCGAGAAGTTGTCGGTAACCTGCGAGAGATACCAGTTGCGTTCCACCGGATTCAGAATCGTGGAGCCGCTGGCGCCTATGCCGTAATAGGTGTATTCCTCCACGGTCTGGCCTGCCATTACCGAGAAGTCGTGTTTGCCTATTTTGCGTGCATATGTGAGAATGTTGTCCACCTGGTAGTTGTACATACGGCTGATGTCCGATGCCAGGAAGTTTTCCTCGCGTTTGTCGTATGCCGACACTTCATACGAGTCGGCAAAGCTTTTGTTCAGACCTACTTTATAGTCGAAGCTGTAGGTGCTGCGGAAAGTTAGATAGGGCAGGGGAGTGATTTCGGCGAACACGTTGCCCACCCAGCGCTCGGTGCGGTTGTGCGGATGGTTGTACTCGAGCATGCTGAACGGATTGGTTACATTGGTGAAGTTCGAGCCGGCCGAGATGCCGCCGCCGAGGTCTTTGCCGTTGCGGTTCACGCTGCCTGCGGGGTAGTGGGTCGGGTCCCAGGGAGCCATGGCGAAGGCTGCCGAGAGCATGTTCGACATCGGGCTTGATGTGTTGTCGCCGCTTTCATAGGCGTTTTTCGCCACACCGGCCATGAACGATATGTTCTCGCCTATCTTGAGCCAGTCGGTAGCCTGATAGCTGGTGTTGAGTCGGGCGGTGAAACGGCTGTAGTCCGAGCCTATGAGGGTTCCTTCCTGTTTGAACCAGCTTCCGCTCATCGAGTAGGTGAATTTGTCGCTGCCGCCGTCAACCGACATGTGGTAGTTCTGGATCCAGGCGTCGCGGAACACTTCGTCCTGCCAGTCGGTATCCTGCGAAGCGTAGTCGAATCCGTCGGGATTGGTTTCCGGATCGTATACGGTAGGATAGTAGGGCGATGAGGCAAGGCCTTTGAAAGTGCGGAGCCACTTGTTGAATCCGTTTTCAGCGTAGAATTTCTTCGAGGTCTTGTTGCCGTTTATGTTTATGTATGTTTCGGCGAAGTCGCGGGCGTTCATCACATCGAGTTTTCTCCATCGCTGCTGCACGCCTGCATATGCATCGAAGCTAATGCGTGCGCGCTGTCCGGTCTGTCCTGTGCGTGTGGTAACTATGATTACGCCGTTGGCGCCGCGGCTGCCGTAGATTGCTGTGGCCGATGCGTCTTTAAGTATTTCGGTGTTTGCGATGTCGTTTGGCGACAGGAAGCTGATGTCGTCGGTGATTATACCGTCGACAACATAAATAGGCGACGATGAGGTAACGTTGCCCACACCGCGGATGCGCACTTCGGCCGCTGCTCCGGGGCGTCCGCTGAGCGAGTTCACGGTCACGCCTGCAGCCTGACCCTGAAGGGCGTTCGCCAGCGACGGAGCCGGTGTCTTCTGCAGTTTGTCGGAAGCCACCGATGTTACCGAACCGGTAAGGTCGCTTTTCTTCATGGTGCCGTAGCCGATAACCACCACTTCATCGAGCACCGAGATGCTGTGCAGAGTAACGTCGAGAGTCTGGCTCTCGCCGATTTTTTTCTGAACGGGGTCACAGCCCACATAGTTGAACTCAAGAGTCTGTCCGGCATTGACGGAGATGTTGTAATGGCCGTCGAAATCGGTGTCGACGACATTCGCCGGATTTTCAAGCACGCGTACAGTCGCTCCGATTGCCGGTTCGCCATCGTCAGCGGTATAGACGGTGCCGCGAACCTGCAGCTGGGCCCATGCGCTGATGTCGCATATCAGAATGATTAGAAGAAGTAGATGTTTTCTCATGCCGTTATTAAGGTTTGAGGTCTGTGATTAATGATTTCTTGTTTTTGCAAAGTGTGTGTGCGTTGTTTTTGGGGCACACTGTTGATGTCCGGTGCAAAATTAGGGCATTTATTCCTAAATATGGTATGTATTTCATTCGCAAAAACTCAACTTGTGTAAAAATACAACTCTACAACTACCCTACAAAAATAATTTAAATAACTGAAAGTTAGTAAAATAAATAAAACATGTTTTAAAACATAACTCACATATCCGTTATTGTTTGCACAATTATACTTATCTTTGTAAAAAATTATTCCATGAAAGAACTTAACCGTATTTTTGCTTTGTTGTTTATGGCAGTGTTCACGGCATTGCACTGTATGGGTTCGTATCCGATTGTGAGGAGTTTTCCGAAGAGTTCACATGAGGGCGGACCTCAGACATGGGCTGTGGCCAACGACACATTGGGCCGGATGTTCTTCGGCAACAAAAACGGTCTGCTTGTATACGACAGCGATGTGTGGCAGCTGCATGGAATAGATTACGGGTCGACGGTGCGCGCGCTGATGTACGATCAGTCGGCATCACGTCTGTATGCCGGCGGCAGCGAGGAGTTCGGGTATTTCGAATATGAGGAAGATTCCGGGATTTTCAAGTATAACAGCCTCACCGGTATGCTTCCGGCCAGTGTTTCGCCATTTAAGGAGATATGGAATATTTTCAGTCTGCAGCAGAGCGGAAACATTTGGTTCCAGAGCGACAATTATCTGTTTGAGTATGACGGCAACAGCATAAAGCCGTTCAAGACAGGCGAGCGAATCACGGCATCGGCCGCCATAAACGGGCGGATATATGTGGCGTTGGTTCACGGAGGCATTGCCGAACTCGACTACGGACGGCTTAAGAATCTGCCGCGCGGCAGTCTGCCGCCTAACGCGAGAGTGGTGGAGTTGCTTCCTTATTTCAACAAGGTTATGGTTGTGACCGAATATCACGGTCTTTTTACACTTGAGCACGGCGACATACGGCCGCTCGACCTCGGAGCGAATGACTTTTTAAGCTCGTCGCAGGTGTTCTGTGCTGCCGCCAGAGGCGATAATTATGTGTTCGGCACCGTCAGCAACGGTGTTATGATGGTGAATATCCGAAGCGGAAGGTATTCGTTCGCCAACATAGAGACAGGGCTTCAGAACAACACCGTGCTGTCGGCTTACTTCGACGACGACAACAATCTGTGGCTCGGTCTGGATAACGGAATCGATATGATACAGGTCGACCTGCCTTATTACAGTCTGCTCGGATCTACTTCGCGTTATGGCGCCGGATATGTTTCGCTCCGAAGTGGCGATGACCTGTACCTCGGCACCAACCAGGGCTTGTTTGTGATGCCCTACAGCGACAGGACAACGCCCGACCCGCCGCGACTGAAGTCTCTGGTGTCCGGACAGATATGGGATGTCAAGGATATCGACGGACAGATATTCGTGAGCAGTGATGCCGGAGTTTATGTGGGCGATAGCCGTGGTATGACACACATCGAGGGAATACCCGGGGCGTGGGCGGTGGGCAAGCTGCCGCAATCGCCCCATTACCTGCTTGTATCGACATACGAAACATTTTATCTGCTGCATCTTGAGGGAGGCCGGTGGGTAAACCGTGGACCGGTCGACGGTTATAACGATATCGGCGGACGCTTTCTGGTCGACGACAATGGAGATGTGTGGATTGCCCATTGGCTTAAGGGAATATACCGTCTGACCATAGATGTGGAGCGGAACAGCTTTGTGTCGAATCAGTTTTTCAATCAGGAACATGGTCTGCCCCATACCCGCAGCGTGTCGCTTTCGATGTATGACGGAAAGCCTGTGATGATTACCGACGGCGGGTTTTCATCTCTCGCCTCCGACGGTCGTTCAATCGTTCCGCATAAAAAGCTTAATGCCATGCTCGACACGCCGATGGCTCCGATGTTTCATCAGTCGCCCCGGGGCGACATCTGGACCATTGGCGAGAATTCAGTAACCCGTCTTACCCGGAATCTTTCAGGAGAGCTTGTGGCCGACAGCATTACCTTTTCGCCGATTGCCGGCCAGATTATACCGGGTTTTGAAAATCTGAATTTTATAAACAACGACCGGATGATTGTGTCGATGCAGGACGGCTTTTATGATGTGAGTCTTTCCGCGTCTCCGGAGCATAGAAGCGGAAAGCAGGTTTATTTCCGTGTGCTCCAGGCATATGGCGACAGTGTCAGGACTCTCTATCCACAGGACGCCTCCTGCGATATGGTTAGTCTGCCTTTCTCGATGAATTCGCTCAGGGCGGAGGCCGTGACCGTTGAATACCGTGCCGACAAGGCTGTGACCTACAGTTTCTTTCTGGAGAATTACGATAGCGGCTGGAGTGAGTTCTCGCCCATGTCGTATAAGGAATACACGCATTTGCCAGAAGGCGACTATCAGATGCACGTGAGGAGTTTCAACAGTTTTGACCGCAGCACAAGCGAGGCTGTGATGTCGGTTCGGATATTGCCTCCGTGGTATAGGTCGACGATAGCCAAGATTGTGTATCTGCTTCTTGTTCTGGCGCTTCTTGTTCTGGCTTATTACTGGTTCAGGCAGATGGCGCTGAGGGCTTCGCGTCAGGTAGCGGCACGGAAAGAGCAGGAGCTGGAAGACATGAGGCGGAAGGCAAGAGAGGAGTCGCTGCTCAAGGATTATGAGATTGCCGAACTCAAGAGCCGGCATCTGGAGAACGATGTCCAGCACAAAACCGAGGAACTGTCGAATATCACCATGAATGTGGTGCGTAAGAACGAAATTCTGCAGGATATATCCGACCGTCTTACCCGCCTGAGCCGGAGTGAGCTTAGTGGCGAGGTATCGCGCCAGATTGCCAAAATACAGTCGCTGATTAAGGAAAACATAACCAGAGACGACGACTGGCGTAATTTCATCCGCACATTCGATGCCGCTTATGGTAATTTCACCAAACATCTGCAAGAACGGCATCCGGGTCTCACTCCTACCGAGCTGAGAGTTTGCTGCTATCTGATTATGGGTCTGAACAGTAAGGAAATAGCACAGCTGGTAAATATCTCGCACCGCAGTGTGGAGATGTCGCGTTATCGTCTCAGAAAGAAACTCGGCCTTGTAAGGGAGACCAGTCTTACCGAATATCTGAACGGCATTTTCGCCGAAATAAAGTCTCCGTCCAATATAGAGCCAGGAGTGTAGGCATCGCTGCTTACTTATTCTTCTTGTGGCTCCGAATAAGCTACCAAAAAAGGCGCTGTCATCGCGACAGCGCCTTTCGATAATCTACAATCTAAGAACCGGATTTCTCCGGTTCCTATGGGGTTACTCCTCTTTGAGCAGTTTGTCCATCTCTGCAGCCGCATGACGGCCGTCGCCCATGGCGAGAATCACAGTGGCGCCTCCGCGCACAATGTCGCCTCCGGCAAAGAGGGTCGGAATCGACGACTGCAGCCGATCGTTCACTTCGATGGTGCCCCTGGAGCTTACTTTGAGGTCGGGGAACGAGCGAGGTATCAGCGGGTTGGGCGAAACACCCACGGCTACTATCACTTCGTCGACTTCGATTTCGTCGATGGCACCGGGAATTGGCTGCGGACTGCGGCGTCCGGATGCATCGGCTTCGCCGAGTTCCATGCGCTGAACACGCATAGCACGCACGCGACCGTGTTCGTCGCCAAGATATTCAACAGGGTTGCAGAGGGTTATGAATTTAACACCTTCTTCTTTAGCATGGGCCACTTCTTCAAGTCGGGCAGGCATTTCGGCCTCGCTGCGCCGGTATATGATCATGGCTTCATCGGCTCCGAGGCGTCGGGCGGTGCGAACACTGTCCATTGCAGTATTGCCGCCGCCTATTACGGCCACACGCCTGCCTTCCGACACCGGAGTGTCGAAGTCGGGGCGTCCGGCTCCCATGAGGTTTACGCGGGTGAGGTATTCGTTGCTCGACATCACGCCTATGAGGTTTTCGCCGGGAATGCCCATAAAGCGCGGCAGACCGGCGCCGGAGGCCACGAATATGCCCTGATAGCCTTCTGCCACAAGGTCGTCGTAGCTGAGGGTCTTGCCTACGACTACGTCGCACAGGAATCTTACACCTTGTTTGCGCAGGGTGTCGAGTTCGGCTTCCACAACACTGTTGGGCAAGCGGAACTCGGGTATGCCGTATTTGAGCACTCCGCCGATTTCATGCAGGGCTTCGTAAACAGTAACATCGTAGCCACGCATAATCATATCGCCGGCAAACGATAAGCCGGCCGGACCGCTGCCTACTACGGCCACCTTTATTCCGAGACGTTTTTCGGGCATCGGACATGGCGAGTCGGCCTCCCGTGCCGAGTCGGCGGCATAGCGCTCGAGCCAGCCGATGGCCACCGGCGGCTTTTTCATGCGGTTGTAGATGCAGCGGCTCTCGCATTGCTTTTCCTGCGGGCATACCCGTCCGCACACCGACGGCAGGGCGCTTGTGGCGCGAAGCACAAGCGATGCGGCATCGTTCCGGCCTCGCTGTATGTTTTTTATAAACGCGGGTATGTCGATGTTCACGGGGCATCCGCTTACACATTGCGGGTCCGGACAGTCGAGACAGCGTGTCGCCTCTAAAATGGCCTGTTCGGAACTAAGGCCCTGGTTTACTTCTTCGTTGCAGCCTACCCGATAGTCGCCGGGAAGCATGTTCATTGTGGCACGCGGAATAGCTGTGCGTTCGCGTGCGCCGAGTGCCTGGCGCAGTTCCTCGCGCCAGCCGGCCTCGCGGTCGTGTATGTTCTGGTTTTCGTTCATGGCAAGGAAAAGATTTATCATGAGTAGGCGCGCATGCGCATGAGCATTTCGTCGAAATCAACCTGATGGGCATCGAATTCCGGCCCGTCGACGCACACGAAGCGCATTTTGCCGCCTACTGTAACGCGGCAGGCTCCGCACATGCCGGTGCCGTCGACCATTATAGTGTTCAGGGAGCATATCGTGGGCACATTGTACCGCTGGGTAAGCCGGGACACGAATTTCATCATTATAGCCGGGCCGATGGTCACCACTTCGTCTACTTTCTCGCGTTGAATCACTTGTTCGACTCCATCGGTTACAAGACCTTTCCGGCCATAGCTGCCGTCGTCGGTCATTATAATGACTTCATCGGAATACTCCCGGACTTGCTCCTCGAGTATGATCAGGTTTTTAGTGCGTGCCGCAAGCACGCTTACAACGCGGTTTCCGGCTTCTTTCATTGCCTTGATTATGGGCAGCAACGGTGCTACGCCCACACCGCCGCCGCAGCACACCACAGTGCCGCGCTGCTTTATGTCGGTGGCACGGCCAAGCGGGCCGACTACATCGGTAAGGCAGTCGCCGGGTTCAAGGGCGCATATCTTGCGGGTACTCACGCCGATGGCCTGCACAACCAGGGTGATGGTGCCTCGTGTGGTGTCGGCATCGGCTATTGTCAGAGGGATGCGCTCGCCTTTTTCGCCGCATCGCACAATAACGAAGTGGCCCGGCTTCCGGGCACGGGCAATCATGGGCGCTTTTATGTCGAGGCGCACCACATTGTCCGAGAAGTGTTCTTTACAGACTATTTCATACATAGATTCAAGGGGTTATAGATTTGCCCGCACTGTATGCAGAGCTGGTCTGGCAAAGTTAACAAAAAATTCCGATAATGCAAAAATAGGGTATAAAAATAAAGCCCGCCTGATTCAGGCAGACTTTACTATGGGGTTTTAATCGAGTTGTCGATTATTAAGCCTTTACAGTGCTGTCAGCGGGAACGCTGTCGGCGGGAGCTTCTACTACAGTTTCTTCAACTACAGTTTCAGTAACTTCAGTTGTAGTAGCAGCAGTGCTGTCAACAGAGTCAGCGGCCTTGTTGGCTTCGCCGTTACCGCAGGAGAAGAGGCTTACGCTGAAAGCAACAGCGAGCATAAGAACTAACTTTTTCATTTTCTTTTTGATTAAATAGTAAAACAATTATTTGTGCTTCAAAAACGCTACAAAGTTACGCCTAATTTTTGAACCCACCAAATATTTCTGTGAAAAAAATATTCCGGTGAAGTGTTAATTCAGAATTAATCTGATTTAACAAGCATAAAATAAGCTGGTTATACGTTTTTCTGCGACTCCAGTTTTTTAACGATTCCGTTGGCCATGGCCACGGCTTTGGTTATGTGGTCGCATATGTGGTCGGAGCCGACGAGCTGGTCGATTCCTGCGTGTTCGAGGCTTTCGCGCACATTTTGCTTCACGCCCGACAGCACAATGTGGATTCCTTCTTTCTGGGCCGATTTTATGAGGATCTCGAGGTTGTGCAGGCCAGTTGCGTCGATAAAGGCTACTTTGCGCATCCGTATTATGCGCACCACAGGGGTCTGGGTGCCTACGGTGGCACGCATCGTTTCATCGAATTTGGTAGCCACGCCGAAGAAGAACGGGCCATCGATTTCGTATACGCTTACGCCTTTGGCCACATCGAGCACTTCGTGCTGCTGCATTTCGGTGCCTTCGGCCACATCGAGCTGCTCGGAATAAACCTTGATTTCGGTGTTTTCGGTAACTCGGCGCAGGAACAGCACTATAGCCAGCAGCAGGCCAATTTCAATTGCAATCGTAAGGTCGAATATCACAGTAAGCAGGAAGGTGACAACGAGTACCGATATGTCGCTTTTGGGCGCTTTGAATATAGCCACGATTGTGCGCCATCCGCTCATGTTGTAAGCCACAACCATCAGTACAGCGGCCAGACATGCCATCGGCACATAGTTTATCAACGGCATCAGGAACACGAATATCAGAAGCAGCACCACTGCGTGCACTATGCCGGCCACCGGGGTGCGGCCGCCGTTGGTGATGTTGGTCATGGTGCGGGCTATGGCGCCGGTTACGGGTATTCCGCCGAAGAACGGCACGGCTATGTTGGCTATGCCCTGGCCTATGAGTTCGGTGTTGCTGTTGGTTTTGGAGCCGGTGACACCATCGGCCACTGTGGCCGACAGCAGCGATTCTATGGCTCCGAGTACGGCAATGGTGAATGCCGAGGGAAGCAGAAGGTTGATGGTGGCCATGTTGAGCTCGAATCCGCGCGGAAGGGGAATGTCGGTGCTCATTGTGCCGAAACGGTCGCCGATGGTTTGTACCGAGAAGCCGTCGATGCCGCGCAGCAGATAACTCACTGCTGTTACCACGATTATTGCTATGAGTGCGCCGGGCAGCTTTTTCGAAACTTTAGGGGTGAACACTATTATAAGCAACGACACGATGCCGACTGCCAGTGTGGGCAGATTCACGTTGCCGAACGATTTGAAGTAAACGCCCCATTTGGGAATGAACTGTCCGGGGATGTTCGTGAGCCCGAGGCCGAAAAAGTCGTTGATCTGTGTTGAGAATATCGTGAGCGCGATACCGGCGGTGAAGCCTACGATAATAGGATAGGGGATGAATTTGATTACCGTGCCCAGATGGAACAGGCCCATCAGCACCAGTATCACGCCCGCCATCGCGGTGGCTATGGCAAGTCCGTGGAGGCCGAATTGCGCTATGATATTGTACACAATAACGATAAAAGCTCCTGTCGGACCACCTATCTGTACGGTGTTGCCGCCGAAAAACGATACCAAAAAGCCTCCGATGATGGCTGTGATAAGGCCAACGGTAGGACTTACGCCCGATGCAATGCCGAATGCTATTGCCAGAGGAAGTGCCACGATTCCTACAACGATGCCCGCTATGACATCGTCTTTTAGTTTTGACATGGAGTAATGACTCAGCGTCTCGAACAGCTTCGGACGGAAGTCAATTGTTCCCGATAGTTTCATGTTTATATAGCTTGAAATTTTGCGCAAAGTTAAACATTTTTTAGCAATTGGCAAAATCGGCTTTGAGGGGCAGGAGTGAGTGGCTATGAGCGATGGGTTATGATGTGATGATAGAGGTATTGGTGTCCTGTGAGACAAAAATGCGAAATAAGTGGCTTAAATGGATAAAAAATTGGGTTTGTGAAAAAAATATTGAAAATAATTTGCAGATTACAGGAATATGAACTAACTTTGCACTCGCAAAAGCGGCTTAGCCGTCTCTTCCGCCAGGCGAATAGAGAAACGCAAAATGGTGTGGTAGTTCAGCTGGTTAGAATACCTGCCTGTCACGCAGGGGGTCGCGGGTTCGAGTC
>JAIDBM010000347.1 GCA_029056365.1 Muribaculaceae bacterium
GCGTTGTTTAACGTTGACGATGCAAAGTTACGGCATTTTCGACAAATGCAAGTATTTTTGTGTTAATATCTGTTAATTGTGCAGATATTTTTATTTTACACCTGTAACAATCTGATTTTCAGCATGTATTTTACTTCATATGCTGTTACACGATTGTTACAATGGCTGTATTTTTTTGTTACAATGTGTGTTTTTTCAAAATAAATTCCGCAAAATCCACCATGCAACGATGCATAGTATGAGCATGTACAGGAAAACCCGGCTGTAGAGTATTTTTTCAAGATTCGGGTATCTGGCTCCGAAGAACTCGCCAAGCGAATACAAGGCGGCAAGAGGCACAAGAAAGAAAAGAAACGGATTATAGCTCCAGGCCTCACATATGTGGCCGTGGAGCAGCGCATGAAGCGCACGCTGCGCTCCGCAGCCCGGACAATCGAAGCCGGTTACGACCTTCAGCACACACTTGGGCGAACGCACCCGGGCCGGATCGTTAAGGCCATAGAAAAGCACAATGGCCACCGCTGCAAAGCCGATGGCCATAAACAAAAGGCGTCTTCTGCCGGGCGACAGCATGTCAGAAAAGGAACGCCAGAGGCGCGGCGACCAACGATAATGTAATCGAAAGGATTATCATGATCTGGGCCATTTCAGATGCCTTCGCGGCACCGCGGACATCGCCCCTCTGCCAGCACGGCTTCACTTTGCCTGAGTAAAATATGGCAACCAGGCCCAGCGGCAGACAGCAGCAGATGGTTACAATAATCGACCACGCAAGATAGGTGGGCGGACACTCGCCCCCAGGCTTCGCCGAGGCTTGCTCACGCCAGCCGTAACCTGTCTGCGATGACATATGGCCTGAGCCTTCGCTACGGTTATCATGTCCCGTGTCGATATTTTCTGTTTTAAAGTTGTCGTACCGGCCCACCTCGCTGTATTCCACATCGAGCGGACGGTCGTTGCCGGAGTCATGCCTTGTTGCGAGCAACGGGGCCAGACCAGGCGATTCCGAGGCCTTGATCCAGTTGTCAAGTCCTTCATACCACACCGGGGTGTCCGGTGTAAGCCTCATATCGGCAAGTTCTTCTATAGTGAACGGACCGCGCTGCAGTCCTTCGACATATATCCAGTATTTCATATGTATGCTTTAACGCACAAATGTATGCTTTAATGCACAAAGTTACAAAATAAAAACCAACCGCAAAACCTTTTTTTTCAAATCAACGGCTCTTATACTGACTTGGGGTGCATCCGTAAAGTGCCGCGAAACACTTCGAGAAATAGCTCGGCGAGCTGAAACCTACCATATACATAACCTCACTTACGGTAAAACGGCCTTGTTCGAGCAACATGGCGGCCTTGCGAAGGCGTGTCTGCCGGATGAAATCAACCGGTGATACTCCGACATACCGCTTCAGTAGGCGGTACAGCTGCTTCGACTGCAATCCGGTGAGTTCACACAGCATTGCCACGCCGAGTGCGGTATCGGCGATATGATTCTCCACCTCTTCGGTCACACGTGCAAGCATACGCTCATGACCGCTTTCGGCCTCGATTGGCTTTGCCTCGGTTATGCTTTCGATACGGGCCGCCTGACGCACACGGGCCCGGCTGCGCAACATCTGCTCCACTCTGGCCTTGAGCAACGGCGCCTCGAAAGGCTTGGTCATGAACATATCCACACCCGACCGCACACTTTCGCTTTCAAGGTCTGTTCCGGTACGGGCCGTAAGCAATATCACCGGCACCGATGCCTGCGGTGTATCCGTGGCCTTGAGCGCCCGCACCATCTCAAGTCCGCTCATACCGGGCATCATCTCGTCGGCAATCACAAGGTCGGGCCTGAACCGTGCCATCATGCCCAGAGCGGTGTTGCCATCGGGCGCGGTGGCTGTGAGGAATTCATCGCCAAGCAGTTCGGAAACAAACGATGCTATGGCGCTGTTGTCGTCGACAATCAGTACCCGCTGTCTGTCGTCATCGGAATCTTCGGGATATATGCCCGACATAACCGCCGACGGAGCATCAGCACCTGTTTCTTCCGAAGCGTCAAACGGCAGGCATACGGTGAACACCGAGCCTCGGCCGGTATGGCTCTCCACCTCAACACTTCCGCCAAGCAACTCAACATAGCGTTTCACCAGATACAGGCCAAGGCCCGTTCCCTCGCTTCGCGACGATGAACGCGCCGAGCGGAACATCCGCTGAAATATCAGTCCGCGCTCCTCCTCGGGGATACCGATGCCATGGTCGGCTACCGAAACCAGCACATCGCCACCGTCGCGCCGGGCTTCTATCCGGCACACTATCGGGGAATCTTCATCGGAGTATTTCACCGCATTCGAAAGCAGGTTGTTGAGCACCGATTCAAGCTTCACCGCATCGGTGTTTACCATAACCTCCGATTCCGGAGCAATGAACTCGAAACGCCTCGCGGGGTAAGCCTCGCAATAGCTGGAGAAAATAGTCCGGCAGAACTCCACGACATCAAGCCGCGAATACACCATCATGGCGTCTGTCATGGCCTCGACATGATTGAGTTCTATCGTACGGTGGATGAGTTCGTTCAGTTTCAAAGCATTGGCATATGCCACATCAACGGCCCGCCGCACCGCCGGAGTGTCGCAGTCTGACTGCTGGCGCAGGTTGCTGAGCGGTCCTATAATCATCGACAGCGGAGTTTTAAGGTCGTGCGATATATTCGAGAGGAATTCTATCCGCTCGCTCACCTTCTCAAGAGCGGCCTGACGTTCCACGGCCTCGATCCGCCGGGTCTGACGCCGACGGAGCGCCACAAACGCGCATCCGGCCCCTGAAAGCAGCAGCAACAGATACACTCCTATGGCCGTATGGGTTCTGTACCACGGCGGATTCACTTTCAGATACAGGCTGCGAATACTGTCCGGATTGTCTTCAAGCATCATTTCGAGCCTATGTCTGCCCTCCGGCAAATTCGAGAGTTCTATGCGGTTGACTCCGTCGGGCAGCATGTTCCACTCCCTGTCGAGTCCTGCCACCCGATAGGCGAAACGGCGTGATATGCCGGGGGTGAAATTATATGTCGACAGGTCGACCGACAGCGAATTTTCGCTTGCCTCAAGCTCTATCTCCCCTGTATCAGGGTCCTGCGGCACACCCGCCGAACGCACTTCCACCAGATGCAGGCGGTCGGACGCCACACGCGAGGCAAAGCGGAGCGGATCGATACTTACAATGCGGTCGGCGCTTCCGAGGAGCACCCGCCCTGTGAGGGTGTCGTTGTAAATGGCCGTATAGCCACAGGCCGGCAATGGCAGCAGACGTATTTTTCCGCTCAGGGTATCGGCCACCCGTATGTCTCCTCCGAGAGTCGCTACCCACAGTTCCCTTCCGACAAGAGCCATGGCCTGCACGGTCTCGTCGGAGTAGTCCGTGTCAAATTCCGTGCTCAGTCCGATGCTTCCGTCGCCTTTCACCCGGGTAAGGACAGAACCCGAAGCGCACCATACACCTCCTCCCGGAGCCTTGATTACCATTGCCGGATAAGTTCCGGTGTTGCCAAGTATATCCACCCGGCTTATTTCGCCTGCGGGGGAGATGCGGGTAATGGCGCTGTCGCGGAACAGCAACAGCCACTTGTTGCCGTAATCATCTATTTCAAGGTCGTTCACCAGGTCGTTGGCCATTCCGTTTCCGCTGTTGAACACCTGTCCGACCTTCAGATGATTCCCGGCGCCTGCCTTCAGCAAAGAATCGCGGTCGGCTACGAAAACACCGCCGAGGTAGGCACCCACCCAAAGCCGGCGGTCATGCGGGTCCTCCTCCACACTGTATGCCCAGTTACTGTTGCGCCTTCCGGCCCGGTCGGTGATGCGACGGTTCTCAAAAGCCGATGTAAGCGGATTGTACACGTTCACACCGCCGTCCGTGGCGGCATAAACGGTGCCGTCGCTGCCCTGCACAAGGTGCCGCACACGATTGTGGCTCAGACGGTGCTGCCTGTCGCCGGGCCGGAACCACATGCTGCCGCCCGATGTGTCGCAATGAATAATGCCGTTACTGCCGCCGATCCAAAGCGAGCCCTCACGGTCGCGCAGAAAATGGTATATCTGCTGTCCTTCGCCCTCGCCGGTAATGTCGGACAGCGCCACCGTACGCACCGGAGCGTCGACATCGCCTACCGACAGGCCCATGTCGGTTCCGGCCAGAATATTGCCTGTGGAATCGACAAACAGCGACCATACCGTATTGTCGGCAATCGACCCGGCATCTCTTGAATCGTGCCTGCACTGCATGATTTCAACTCCGGAAACATCGTCATAAATAAACAGACCGTCGTCGGTTCCGGCCACAACCTTTCCGCCGCTTGTGTAAGCCAGCGACTTCACCGAGCTGCCGTTGAGTTCCGGCACAGCCGAAATCTCACCGCTCCGGGGCCTGTAGGCAAGAAGGGCGCCTTCGGTTCCGAGCCATATGCACCCGCGCTGCGGATCACGCATCATGGCATTCACAAAAAAGTTGTGGGCCGGACGATAGGCGCCCGAAAGGTCGAGCTGCGACACTATGCCGGTTGTACAATCGTAGGTACACAAGCCGTTGTATGTGCCCACATAAATCATGCCGGGGGCCTGCGCTTCATCGGCGTAAAGCGAATATACCGCATTATGCGGCAATCCTGCAACCGGGCCTTCGAGCCTGAGGTTCTCCACATCATATACATACAGGCCTCCGAGCGATGCTATAAGCAGGCGCCGGTCCATGAGCAGCAGCGCCCGTATTTCCGGAACTGCGGCTGTCGCCACGGCCTCAAGTCTGCGTTCAGACGGAACGTAACGGTATACCCCGTTGTTTGTGCCCAGCCAGAATGACGGTTCCCGCCGGCTGTCGGCCTGCTTGTCCGGAACTATACTGTAGACCTGGGCATAGAACGGCATTGACGAATAGTCGATATGGGTGCCTCTGTATCCGTCAAAGCTGTACAGGTGTTTGTGCCCAGCCATACTTTGCCGCTGTAGTCGCGGTATATGTCGAAAACCGACACGGTACGCCCGCCCGGACGAAAATTGGTCCAGTTCACATCGGCGGCATGAGCAATAAACACACCAAGCAGAAAGCATAGCAGTGACGAAAAAACCTTTTTCATGGTAAACAATTGATTTATACCGCAAAGTTACACATATAAATCAAATGGCAAAGTAACTTCATGGAAATAAATCCGACAAAAAAATGCTGTTTTGGGGTCCTGTCCGTATTGTTACACATTCTGTCCGAATTGTTATCACGGCCATTCGCACGCTCTTTGTAACTTTGCCATACAAAAACTTTTACCATGAAACTGATTCATTTTTTTCTGGCTTTCATAATACCTGCTGTCATGGCCGCCGCTCCCGAAGGCAGGGTGTCGGAACGACCTCGTTACGGCACCAACTACACCGTGCCTTTCGCCCATGCATTCCGTGCTCTGAAAACGCTCGGCACCGACCACCGCACGGCCATCGACCGCGATGTGTACCACATGGCAAGGCTCGGACTCGATGCCTTCCGGCTCCATCTGTGGGATGTAGAGCTGGCCGATGCCGACGGCAACCTGCAGGACAACGAACACCTTGAATTGCTCGACTATCTGGTGAACGCGCTTCAGAACCGTGGCATCGATATCATCATCACCGCTCAGACAAACTTCGGCAACGGGTATCCGGAACGCAACTCCGACCCCTACGGTGCATTCAGCTATGACTTTCCGAAATGCGAAGTACACGACAATCCTCTGGCCCAGACCGCACAGGAAAACTATCTCAGCCAGCTTGTAAACCATGTAAACCGCTACAACGGGCGCCGCATAGCCGACGACCCGGGCATAATCGCCATTGAAATAAACAACGAGCCTTGCCATAGCGGCACCGAAGATGAAATCACCGCCTATATAAACCGCATGGCAAAGGCCCTGAGAAACCAGGGCTGGAAAAAAGATATATTATATAATGTATCGCATAACCTGTGGCGGACTCCGGCCTTCTACCGGGCCGACATCGACGGCACAACCTACCAATGGTATCCCACCGGCCTGGTAAAAGGCTCACGGCGCCGGGGCAATTTCCTGCCTGTGCTCGACGATTACCGCATTCCGTTTGACACTATTCCCGGATTCAACCGCATGTCGCGGGTGATATATGAATACGACCCGGCCGATGTGCTTGACTCATACCTCTATCCGGCAGCGGCACGTACATTCCGTAAAGCCGGATTCGACTGGATTACCCAGTTCGCCTATGACCCCGTCGACATGGCTGCATACAACACCGAGTATCAGACTCATTTCCTGAATCTGGCATACACACCCGGCAAAGCCATAGGCATGATGATTGCCGCCGAAGTCACCCGCAGGACTCCTGCCGGAAAAGACTACGGCAAATACCCGCGCGACACCGTGTTCGGACCCGACAACGAATTTCTCACAAGTGCGCGGCGCAACCTCGCCATGCTCAACGACGGCGTAAACTACTTTCACACCAACCGCACCGACGAAAAGCCTCGGAACCCGAAAAGCCTGCGCCATGTGGCCGGAACAGGCAGCTCGCCGCTTGTAGAGACCGACGGAACCGGAGCATACTTTCTCGACAAGCTTCCCGGAAATATCTGGAGGATGGAGCTTATGCCCGATGTATATGTCACCCGCGACCCGTTCGCCACTCCTTCGCTGAACCGACGTGTGGCCGAAATCATATCCGATTCTGTCGGCATATCCGTAGCGCTTCCGGACCTCGACAAGAGTTTCCGTTTCAGAAGCCTGGAGTCCGACAGCATACTCCGGTGCGAGGGCGGTCGGCTTGCCCTCACACCCGGTGTATGGTTCCTCGGCAACGATGCCAGACTCCTCGCCGCGCTCGACACCGGACAGACCTATGCCGGCGGACGCCTGAAACTTAACGAATACGTGGCTCCACAGCCATCGCACCCGGCTCTGAGCATAATCCACCTGCCGGCGGCCCGTCGGAACACCGACGGCAGCATCACCGTAACGGCTACGGTCGTTGCCGACATCAGACCCGACTCTCTTGTAATATATCCGGCCGATGTCAATTTCTGGAACGACAGCAATCGCCTATATACTATGAAGCGCACCGGACGCAACACCTACAGCGCCGTCATCGACAGTGCCGCAATCGGAAAAAAAGATTGTTTCAGGTACAATATCGTGGCATTCGCCGGTGGCGGCCCAGCTGTCTCGACATGGCCGGCCGGAACATCCGGCACGCCGCTCGACTGGGATTTCGACAAAGCGGCCAACAGCTATTATTCCGCCGTCACAGCCTATGGCTCAGGAATTATTCCACTGATCAGCCCCGGCCGTGATGCCGACGCGGCCGAGCTGTCGACAGTGCCGGAAGCCTGGCAGGGTGTACGGCTTACACACCGCTCCACAGCGCCAGAGAGCGAAAACCGTCTGCTCCTTCATAAAGACGCCCATGTGCCCACCGAACATCTGCTGCTATGCAAATACGTGGCCGATGCAATCGAACGTGGCATTCCGTCGGAAAACAGCCGTATTGTACTGCGTCTGGGCACGGTTGAAGGCATCGACTCGCTTAACGTGAATATCGTGAGCGCCGATGGTTTCACCTACTCGGCTCCGGTGGCTGTAAAAAGCGGAGCCACGGTGGAAGTTCCGGTCGGGGACCTGCGTCTGAGTCCCACATGGCTTACTCCGGCTCCATATCCGAGTTTTCTCGAACGGCGGTTCATTCCCGACACCAGCGCCGCGCCAAGGCTCGATCCGGCGGAGACCGAAAGCATCGTGATTGACGCCCCGGCCTCGCCGGAAGAAATGAATCTGGAGATTCTCGGAATCTATATGACTCAATAATTATCATAAACCATAAATTATCATGAAGAAAATCCTTAAATCTGCGCTCACAGGCAGTCTGTTGCTCAAGGCCGCATTTTTGCTGACGGCTATCTGCCTGAGCATAAATGTATCGGCACAGAGCCGAAGCGTGAGCGGCACGGTCACCGATGAGGTCGGCGACCCGATGATCGGCGTTTCGGTAAATGTTCCCGGCCAGAGTGTCGGAGTGAGCACCGATATCGACGGCAATTACAAAATCAGCCTTCCGGCCGGACAGAATCAGCTTCAGTTTGCATATGTCGGCTATAAGTCGCAGACTCTCGCCGTAAACGGAAACAGGCTCGACGTACAGCTCCTGCCTGCCTCCGAAGTACTTCAGGAAATGGTGGTTATCGGATACGGTACCCAAAAGAAAGAAGACCTCACCGGCTCCATCGCATCGGTGAGCGAAAAAGACTTCAACCAGGGTGTGATATCATCGCCCGAAGAACTTATCAACGGAAAAATCGCCGGCGTACAGATTACAAATTCCGGCGGCTCGCCGAACTCGTCAAGCACAATACGTGTGCGCGGCGGCGCATCGCTAAACGCCTCGAACGACCCCCTGATAGTACTTGACGGAGTGCCCATGGAGGTAGGCGGAGGAATCACCGGCTCAAGCAACTTCCTGAGTCTCATCAATCCAAACGACATCGAGTCGATGACCATACTCAAAGACGCCTCGTCTACAGCCATATACGGTTCGCGTGCATCGAACGGTGTTATCATAATCACTACTAAAAAAGGCTCTGGCGAAGGTGTGAAGGTGTCGTTCAGCACCACCAATTCAGTTTCGCACAAGACACGCACCAGCAAATCGCTCACTCCGCAGCAGTTCCGCGATGCCGTGGCTATGTTCGGCACCGATGCACAGCTGGCCCTGCTCGGAAAGGAAAGCACCGACTGGAACGACCAGATATTCCAGAATGCCTTCGGCACCGACAATTCTCTCGCAATATCCGGTCGAGCCGCCTCATGGCTGCCATTCCGCGTGGCCCTGGGAGCAATGTTTCAGGACGGTATACTCAAAACCGACAACTCAACCCGCTACACCGGCAACCTGAATCTGAACCCGAGCTTCTTCGCCGACCATCTGCGTGTGAATCTCAGCGGAAAGGCCACATATGCAAACAACCGCTTCGCCAACAGCGGAGCCATATGGAACGCCGGCGCATACGACCCAACCCAGCCGGTATACGGAACCCTCGACTCCGACGGCAACCAGATTATGTTTACCGACGGCACTCCACTCTACGGCGGTTTTCATGAGACCGTCGACAACACCGGACGCCCGGCCCAGGGCGCCCTTGCAAACCCGCTGGCAATGCTCGAACTCTATGACAGCCGCTCGAAAGTATGGCGTCTTATCGGCAACATCGACCTCGACTACCGCCTGCATCCGCTGCCGGAACTCCGCCTTCATGTCACCGGCGGATACGACTACAGCCGGGGCACCCAGAAAGTGCATCAGCCGATGAACAGCTTCGACGGATACAACTCCGGAGGATACGGTTATGAACAGGGTCCGCAGAAAAACTACAACCGGCTGCTGACCGCTTATGTGAACTACAACAAAGACTTTGCCGCCATAAACTCCTCGCTCGATGTGACTTTCGGCTACGACTATCAGTACTGGCGCAATTACGGTCCTGCCTACGCCACATTCAACGATGCCGGCGAACAGACCAACATCAGCACTCCGTGGGACCAGCGACACAGCCTCATTTCATACTACGGACGTGTGAACTACAGCTACGACAGCCGATATCTGCTTACCGCCACATTCCGCCGCGACGGCTCGAGCCGATTCGCCAAAGACCAGCGCTGGGGCACATTCCCGTCGGTGGCCCTGGCCTGGCGGGTTGCCGGAGAAAAATTCTGGGAACCGCTGCGTACGGTGATGAACGACCTGAAAATCCGGGCAAGCTACGGTGTAACAGGCCAGCAGGACGGAATCGCCGACTACGGCTACATACCCAACTACACCGGCAGCCTTGACGGTGCGTACTATTTCTTCGACGGCCAATGGCGACCCACTTTCCGCCCCGAAGCCTACAACGACAAACTCAAATGGGAAACAACCAAAAGCTGGAACTTCGGCATTGACTTCGGATTCCTCAACAACCGCATAAGCGGAAGCGTGGAATATTTTACACGAAAGACCGAAGACCTGCTGGCCACAGTGCCTGTTCCGGCCGGAATAAACTTCGACAAGGCCATGCTGATGAATGTCGGCAACGTTGACAGCAAAGGCGTGGAAATAAGCTTGAACGCCAACATAATCGACACCGGCGACTTGCAGTGGACCGCAACATTCAACGCCACCTGGCTCGATACCAAAATCACTAATCTGAACCTTGTGCCGGGAACCGATGCCGCCGACACATATATAGGCTGGATGGAATCGACTCCGATACAGGTGTACAAGGCAGGATACACCCCGAGAACATTCAAACTATACAAACAAATCTACGACCAGGAGACCGGACGCCCGATCGAAGGCCTCTACGCCGACCTCGACGGTGACGGACAGATTACAGAAAACGACAAGTACTACGGACACAGCAGCATGCCCGACTGGACTTTCGGACTCAGCACATCGCTGCGCTGGAAGAAGTGGACTCTCAGCACTGCCCTGCGTGCATCGGTGGGCAACTATATCTACAATGGCGCCCAGGCGAACCTCGGAGCCTGGGAGTGTACCAGCTGGAGCGCCGGATCGGTAAACAATCTTGCCGCAAGCTTCCTCGACACCCAGTTCCGCTACAGACAATACCCCACCGACCACTATCTGGAAAATGCATCGTTCCTGAAAATGGACAATCTGCAGCTGAGCTACAACTTCGGCCGTGTGTACCGCTCGCTCGACCTGCACCTGTCGGCAATGGTGCAGAATGTATTCACTGTAACAAAATACAGCGGTGTGGACCCCGAAAGCGCCACCGGCATCGACAACACCACATATCCGCGTCCGCGCACTTTCTCGCTCACAGTCGGACTTAACTTCTAATGCCAAAGCTACAATGAAAAAAATATATTATACCATCTGCGCCCTGCTGGCCATTGTTCTGCACTGCGGCTGCACCGGCGACCTCGACCAGAAACCGGTTATCGGCGACAACGCCACCGCCGTCTACTCCACCATCGACGGCTACAAGGCCGTTCTGGCAAAAATCTACGGCTCATACTCGCTTGTCGGACAGGAACGGGCCGGGAATGTCGACCTTTCAAGCAACAAGGGCCAGGACCTGCTGCGCAACCTGTTCAACATGCAGGAAGCCGCCACCGACGAAGTTGCCAATACCTGGCTCTCCGGAGAGAACCTCGCGGCGCTTACATATATGAACTGGGACGCTTCCGATGTATGGGTAGCCGACACTTATTACAGACTCTATTATTCCATTGCTCTCTGCAACGAATTCCTCCGATACACAACCGAAGGCGCAATAGCCTCTTTCTCCGAAAACGAGAAAAGCCTCATTCGCACCTATGCGGCGGAAGCGCGTTTTATCAGAGCCCTCGACTACTGGTTCGTGCTCGACCTTTTCCGACAGGGTCCGTATGTCGACCAGGACACTCCAACCACCGGTGTGATTCCTCCCGCCTACAACGGACAACAGCTCTACGACTTCCTGATGTCTGAAATAAGCGAACTCGAAACCCTGCTGCCCGAAACTAACGGATACGCGCAGGCCGACCGCGCATCTCTCTGGGCGCTTGCCGTAAGGCTCACTCTCAATGCCGAAATTTATACCGGATCTCCGGCCTATGACGACTGCGTGGCCTTCGCCACAAAAATCATCCGCACCGGACGATACACTCTCGAAAACGACTACCGCAAGCTGTTCAACGCCGACAACCATCTGCGCACCAACGAAATCATATTCGCCTTTGCCGCCGATGCCGACCAGGCCACCACATGGGGTTCGGCCACGAACATAATCTGCTCGTCGTGCGGAAACAATTCCTCGCAGGACCCGGCCAAATACGGCATCGAAGCCGGTTGGGGCAACTGGCGTGTACGCGGCGAACTTCCGGCCCTGTTCGATGCCGCCGACCTGCGGCGTCTCTTCTGGGAAGACGGACAAAGCCAGTATTTCACCGACGGCATAACAACCGACACCCAGGGTTTCTTCAGCGAGAAATGGACCAATCTCACCGATGCCGGCGAAGCTGCCTCTCCGTCGGCGGCACGCGGCTGCTCGACCGACTATCCGATGTTCCGTCTCGCCGAGGTTTATCTCAGCGCGGCCGAGGCCGTGCTTCGCGGTGGCTCGGGCATGAGCCGCAACGAAGCCCTCGAGCTTGTAAACGAAGTGCGTAAAAGAGCCTTCGGCGATGACTCCGGCAAAATAAGCGACGCCCAGTTCAATCTGCTGTTCCTGCTCGATGAGCGCGGACGCGAGCTTTACCACGAGATGCACCGCCGCACCGACCTGGTGCGCTTCGGACGATTCACCACCGACACATACCTGTGGCAATGGAAAGGCGGTGTGCTCGACGGTGCCGCAGTAAACGCACGCTACAACATATATCCCCTGCCGCTGAGCGAACTCTCGGCAAACTCAAACCTTTCTAACCCTCTATATTAAGCCATGCTGAATCTCAACCGACATAACGTCATCGCTTCGCTCGCGGCTCTGGCGCTCGCAACTGCCGCATGCGACAAAGACGGTGACACTCTATACACAAACGGACCCGACCGCGCCGAACTCAGCAGCACTTCGTCCGACATAGTGCTCGACAAAGACCACCTGCAGGCTCTCGCTCTGACTGTATACTGGAACGAGAACGGCGAAATTTCCATCTCCGACCCGCGTGTGGCCGCTCCCGCATCGGCTGCATCCAACACACTGCAGTTCTCTGCCAGCTCCGATTTTTCCGAAGTAGTGGAAGACAATGTGGAAAGCGGTGTATACTACCGCCAGTACACCTGCGAGGCGCTTAACAATCTTGTAGGACGGCTCGGACTCGAAGGCGGAGTGACCGGCACCGTATACCTGCGCGTCAAAACCGTGCTCGGCGCAAATATCGATGCTAAATACAGCGATGTGATGACTCTGCGCATTACCCCCTACTTCATCGACATGAGCATAGGTTTCATTCTCGATGCAAGCCAGAACGACAGTGGCCGCACCCTGGCCTCGCCGGCTTCCGACGGCGTATACTCCGGCTTCTTCGGAGCCGCCGCCTGGGAAAACTGGTGGCTGCGCGAAGGCAACAACACCATCTGGGGCAACGACGGTGTAACCGGCACACCCTTCGTGATGGGCAACAGCACCACCGGACTCGACATATGGAACTTCTGGTTCCCGGGAATGTCGGGCTGCTATTACACCGTTGTCGACACCCGCAGCAACGAATGGAGCGCTCTCCTCATCCCTGAACTCAAAATCGGCGGCGACCTGGACGGCGACATACATATGACCGCAAGACCAACAAGTGGACCTACACCTTCATGGCTCAGCCCGGCTCTCTGAATCTTACAATATCGGGCACCGGCCGACAGTATGGCGTGGCCACCGGAACCGACGACGCAGCCGCCACCGACACCCCGGTAGCATTCTCCGGCAGTGCCGATGCCCTGACATTCGGCTCTGCCACACAAAGCATCAGCGTGAATGTGGCCGCAGCCGGCGAGACTACCCTCACCCTCGACCTCAGCGACCCCAAGACCTGGCGCCTCTCGGCTGAAGCCGGCGGCATGGACCCGATAGAGACTGTTCCCCCCGTGATATATCTCTCCGGCGTACAGCCCGACTGGGATTTCAACAATTACCTCAAACTCTACAACGAGGACAACCGCACCTACGGCGGAGCGCTTGAAGTCAACAGCGAATGGGGCTACAGAATATACACCGAAGCCGATGCATGGGACAACTACTGGACAATGGTCGACGGCGGAACCGCCTTCTCCGGCAATCTTGTAAATGGCGGTGAAGGCAACATTGCCGCGCCCGAACCCGGTTTCTACCTGTTCGATGTGAACATGGGCGATCTCACATATCATGTGACTCCGGTCACCAAGGTAAGCTTCACCGGTGTGAACGACGACTGGAACCTCTACGACATGACCCCCACCGGCGAACCTGGCGTATATACCGCCACATTCGAGAAAAAAGCCAACACTCCATGGGGTGTAAAAATTATTATCAACGAAGACTGGAACCTTTTCTTCGGCGGTAACGGCACTCCCGGCGAACTCGCCTTGTACCACGATGGCTTCGAAGGCGACAACGACCTGCCTGACGGCACTCATACTCTCACCGTAAATCTAAGCAAAGGCACTTACTCTTATGAAAATTAAAAGCATATTCCTCAGTGCGGTGGCGGCAATCGGCCTCACCGCCCTGCAGGGCTGCACTCAGGACAGCCCTATAACAAATCCGCCTGTCGACAAATCTCCTGTCGAATTCGAACGCGGCGCATTCGCCAAAGGAGCCGATGTAAGCTGGCTCACCCAGTTCGAGGCACAAGGCTATAAATGGCAGAACGCCGACGGACAGCAGAAAGAACTCATGACTCTGCTGCGCGACGACTGCGGCGTGAACGCCATCCGCCTGCGTGTGTGGGTAAACCCGGAAAACGACCCCGTTGTTGAAGGCTGGTGCAACACCGACGATTTCATGGTAAAGGCCCGCAGGGCAAACGCACTCGGACTAAGGCTCATGGTTGATTTCCATTTCTCCGACACTTGGGCCGACCCCGGCAAACAAGGCATCCCGGCAGCCTGGGCGCAGCTCGACCTCGACGGCGTGCTCGAAGCCATGTCGGACCATGTGTCGGCGGTTCTCGGCGCTCTGCAGCGCGAAGGCATCGAACCCGAATGGGTGCAGATTGGAAACGAAACACGCACAGGCATGATGTGGCCGATCGGAAGCATCGACAATGACGACAATTTCACACGTATGGTCAATGCCGGTCATGACGCTGTAAAGGCCGTTTTCCCCGACGCTCTCGTAATTGTTCACTGCGACTGCGGCAACGAACAGTGGCTCTACGACCGACTCTTCGGCAAACTCAAGAACGAAGGCGCCCGATACGATATGATCGGAATGAGCCTTTATCCCGAAGACCACAACTGGGAAAAGCTTGTCGACGACTGTGTGGCCAATATCTCACATTGCAGCCGTACATACGGCAAACCCGTGATGGTTTGTGAAATAGGAATGCAATACGACCAGGAACAGATTGCCGACAAAATGATGCGTCGGCTCTATCAGGCCGGAAAAGAGGCCGACCTCAAAGGAATTTTCTGGTGGGAACCCGAAACTCCCGTGGGCAGCAACGGCTACGGAAAAGGATGTGTCGATTCCAATGGTGTTCCTACCAAGGCTTTAAGTGTATTTACTGATGAAGAATAAATTTATTGGGGTCATGGCCTTGATTGCCGTGACCCCGGCCTTGGGCCAGCGATGCGAAACCACCCTTAACGACGGATGGATATTTACTCGCGGCAACGGTGTTGACAATGCCGCCTGGCAACAGGTGCGTGTGCCTCACGACTGGGCCATATACGGGCCGTTCGACCGCTCGAACGACCTCCAGACTGTGGCGGTGGAACAGAACGGCGAAACTATACCTACCGAAAAAACTGGCCGCACCGGCGGACTGCCTTTCATAGGCAAAGGAACATACCGCACGGATTTCGAGGTGCCCGACACCACAGGCCGCAATATCTCGCTTGTGTTCGACGGAGCAATGAGCAATGCCCGCGTGACAGTAAACGGCCAACAGGTGGCCACCTGGCCTTACGGATACAATTCGTTCTTTGTGGACATGCCTGCCGGATTGCTGAGGCCGGGGTCCAATTCCCTGGAGGTGCAGCTTGAAAACTTCGAGAGGGCCTCGCGCTGGTATCCGGGCGCCGGTCTGTACCGGAATGTGCACGTTATCGACACCGACCGCGTGCATGTGCCGGTATGGGGCAGTTATGTAACTACCCCGCATGTCGGCGACGACTATGCCTCGGTCAGGCAGACACTGAAAATCGAAGGCGCTCCCAAAGGCCAACGGGTGGACGTCTACACCGAAATAATTGATCCGGACGGCAATGCCGTGGCAACCGACAGCTCGGCGTATGTGGCACACGGGCAGGATTTCACACAGAACTTCATAGTCGGCAGTCCGAAGCTATGGTCTCCCGAATCCCCGCAGCTCTATACCGCCGTGACACATCTCAGTGTCGACGGCCGTGAAACCGACAGCTACTCAACCCGCTTTGGAATACGTTCGCTGGAATATGTGCCGCACAAGGGGTTCTTCCTTAACGGCAAGACAGTAAAGTTCAAAGGTGTGTGCAATCACCACGACCTCGGACCGCTCGGCGCTGCGGTGAACCGCTCGGCGCTGCGCCATCAGCTTGAACTGCTCAAAGACATGGGAGCCAACGCCATACGCACATCTCACAACATGCCGGCTCCCGAACTCGTGGAGCTTTGCGATGAGATGGGAATGATGCTTATGGTGGAACCATTCGACGACTGGAGCTTCAGGCCCAAGTCGCCCAACGGCTACGGCTCGGTATTCAACGAATGGGCCGAACGCGATGTAACCAATATGGTGCGGCATTTCCGCAACAGCCCCTCCGTGGTTATGTGGTCGATTGGCAATGAGGTTCCAAGCCAATGGGGTCCGGACGGTGTTGCCGAACTGACAATGCTGCAGGACCTCGTACACCGGCTTGACCCCACAAGACCTGTTACCTGCGGCATGGACCAGATTGGCGCGGTACTCGACAACGGCTTCGCGGCGGCCCTCGACATTCCGGGCTTCAACTACAAGCCACAGTTCTACGACGAGGCATACAAACGGCTTCCACAGGGTCTTGTTCTTGGTTCGGAAACCGCCTCCACAGTGTCGTCGAGAGGCAAATACCACTTCCCCGTAGAATTCAGAGACCATCGGCAGGTTGAACACTCCGACCACCAGTCGTCGAGCTACGACGATGAATCGTGCTACTGGTCAAACACACCAGACATCGACTTTGCCATGGACGACGACAAACCCTGGGTCATCGGCCAGTTCGTATGGACTGGATTCGACTATCTCGGCGAACCTTCGCCCTACGACACCGATGCATGGCCAAGCCACAGCAGTGTGTTCGGCATCATCGACCTGGCTTCGCTGCCTAAAGACCGTTACTGGCTCTACCGCTCGAAGTGGAACACTGCCGACACCACACTGCACGTGCTGCCCCACTGGAACTGGCCCGGACGCAAGGGCATGGTCACCCCGGTGTTTGTGTACACATCGTTGCCTGCGGCCGAACTGTTCATAAACGGCAAAAGCCAGGGCATACGCCACAAATGCGATTCCACTGTCCAGCACCGCTACCGCCTTATGTGGCCCGATGCCGTTTACGAACCCGGAGAACTACGTGTGGTGGCGTATGACAACAGCGGAAAAGCCGTTGCCGAAAAAACAGTGCGCACTGCCGGAAAAGCAAAGGCCCTGAAAATCGAGTCCAGCCGCAACAGCCTCGCCGCCGATGGCGACGACCTGGTGTACTTCACCGTTACTGTAGTGGACAAAGACGGCAATCCCGTGCCCGACGACGAACGTACCGTCCGATTCGAAGTGAGCGGTGCCGGAAGTTTTGAGGCTACCGCCAATGGCGACCCCACCTGTGTGATGCCGTTCCAGAAACCGGAAATGAAACTCTTCAGCGGCGCCGCAACAGCAATCGCCCGCAGCGCCAGGCAGCCGGGCGTGCTGAAATTCCGGGTATCGGCCCCCGGACTCCGCACGGCCGAAGCAAGCCTGCCTGTCGGACAATGAGAATCGGCTTTGAATTTGCACCCGGATATGGCCCGAGGTTGATAAAACCGCATATCTGATGCAAAATTACCGATTTTTGACACAAATTATCCTATGGATGCAAAGTAAAAGCACTAACTTTGCATCCATAACTATTAATAACAAAACACCCTTGAATCCAGAAATCATGGAACTTAAAGAAAAAATAGCCGGAACATTTGCCGAACGCTTCGGCGGTGAGGGCACTTTCTATGCCTCGGCAGGCCGTATCAACCTTATCGGTGAACATACCGACTATAACGGAGGCTTTGTGTTTCCGGGCGCTATCGACAAAGTGATAATGGCGGAAATCCGCGCAAACAGCACCGACAAAGTAAGAGTTTTCTCAATCGACATCGACGACTATGCCGAATTCGGCCTCAACGAAGCCGATGCTCCCTCGCAGTCATGGGCACGTTACATATTCGGTGTGTGCCGCGAAATAATAAAGAGAGGCGGCAAGGTGGAAGGTTTCGACGCCGTATTCGCAGGCAACGTGCCTCTGGGCGCAGGTCTCAGTTCTTCGGCTGCTCTTGAATCATGCTTCGCATATGCTCTCAACGACATGTTCAACGGCAACACCATAGAGAAATTCGAACTCGCCCGCATCGGTCAGAGCACCGAACACAACTACTGCGGCGTGAACTGCGGCATAATGGACCAGTTCGCAAGCGTATTCGGCAAAAAAGACCATCTGATGCGTCTCGACTGCCGCAGCGGCGAATTCGAATATTTCCCCTTCAATCCTGAGGGTTAGTCGCTGGTACTGGTCGACTCGGTGGTGGAACAGGAACTGGCCGACTCGCCATACAA
>JAIDBM010000348.1 GCA_029056365.1 Muribaculaceae bacterium
ACCACGAATTTATACAGACCGTGTGCAACCGTATCATTGAGCTGACTCCCAACGGCATTATCGACAAGATGATGGACTACGACGACTATATCACCGATGAAAAAGTGGCGGCTGCCCGCGAACGTCTTTATAAATAATAAATCATGGTAAAACACATTGTGACATTCAGACTCCAGGGCACTCCGGAGGAGCGTCTGGAGGTTGCTCGACGATTCAGGGAGGCGCTTCTGGCACTGCCTGGACAGATTGAAGTTCTCAAATCGATTGAAGTAGGCATAAACCAGAATCCTGCAGAACAATGGGATGTGGTTCTCACCGCTGTTGTTCCGACCATGGCGGATGTGGAAGTATATGCCAGGCATCCCGCACATGTGGCCGCAGCCGGACTTCTTGCCGGACATAAAGCCGACCGCGCCTGCGTGGATTACGAATTCTGAATCTGACAAAAAAAGCAAGGGGCTGCGATTCGCAGCCCCTTGCTTTTTTGTCAGATAACTTCCATGTCGGATTCAAGTCGCTGTCGTACTGCTTCATACAGCATTACACCCGCCGCTACAGACACATTGAGCGAGCCGATATGCCCGAACATCGGAATCGACACCATATTGTCGCATAGACGAAGTATTTCAGGTGAAATACCTACATCTTCAGCACCCATGACTATGGCTACCGGGCCGGTGAAATCGGCTTTAGTATAATTTATATCGGCTTTTTCCGATGCGGCTACAATTGAATATCCGCTCAGTTTCAGATATTCCACGGCCTCTTTAAGCGAACGTTCGCGGCATACAGGCAGATGAAGCAAAGCTCCGGCCGATGTTTTCACGGCATCGGCGTTCACGCCTGCCGATCCGCGCTCGGGAATAACAATGGCATTCACACCGCAGCATTCAGCCGTGCGTGCGATAGCTCCGAAATTACGCACATCGGTAATGCCGTCGAGCACCACGAGCATTGGCAATATGCCGTCTTCGAACAGTGTGGGCACCACCTGCCGCAGGCTGTGATAGTTCACCGCCGACACGAAGGCTATCACTCCCTGATGGTTCTTTCGTGTGATTCGGTTGAGCTTTTGTTCCGGCACACGTTGAGGCCGTATGTCGCGGCTTCGCAGCAGTCCGAACAGCTCGCCGGCAAGTTGTCCGTTGAGGTCGTTGCGTACCAGTACTTTGTCGATTTGACGGCCGCTTTCTATGGCTTCCATAACAGCCCTTATGCCGAAGATATAGTCGTTTGCTTCCATAAGATTGTCGATATTAAAGATATCTGTTCAATGCTGCCAGAGTGAGCTGGTATTCGTTCTGCATCTGCAGATACTGGCGGCGTATGTCCAGATAATAGTTGATTTCCGTGATATAGTCTATAACGCTGATCTGTGCGTTTTCGTATAATCGTTCGAGAATTCCTGCATAATCCACGGAATCGAATGCATCTTCGTAATCAAGAAGGCCGGCGGCCAGACGCCGGGCATTGGCCACGTCGGCCATAATCCGGGCATGGCTGCTGAATGTGTAGTTGTCCATGTCGAGGCTTCGCGCCACAATTTCGGCCTCGGCCGCTTTGCGCTTGTTGCCGGTAGCGAACGACGGCAGTTTTATTCCTACAGTCAGGCCATTGAAATGTGTCTGTTCTTCAAATGCATGGCGATAGCCGATTGAAAATCCGGGCCAGGAACTTCTGGCTTCCGCCGCGGCACTGGCGCGGGCCGCTTCGGTCTGTGCGTTCATGGCGGGTGCATATGCCGGGTTGTTGTCGAATGCCTCGATGTATGATTTTTCATCGAGCAGCGTTGCTGCCGGATAGCTGCAAAGTGAGCTTATGTCGATGCTCTTGCCTCCGTTGAGCGCGGTAAGTTCGGTGCGTGAGGAATTGAGCTGCAGAGAAAGGGCATCGCGGTCGCGGCGCAGCGAGAGAATCGCGAATCGGGTTTTGCTCAAATCGAGCCGTGTTGCCTGTCCGCGTTCCACTGCAAGACGGGTTCGGTTCATGAGTCGTTCGAGATTGCTGAGCATTGAATCGGCAAACTCCATCTGCAGACGTATGCCCACTATTTCTATCATCAGTTGCCGGGCCTTGAACACTACATCGGCGCGTTCCATGGCCAGCATCATGGCGCGGGCGTCCGAGCGGGCCTTGCTGGCCTTGCTTCGCGAGGAATATGTCCACGGCCAGTCGAAACTCTGGCTTACACCGGCCGACCATTTAGTCACGCCTCCGCGCCCCCACAGGTGTTCGAATTCCACTTCGGGCCCGTCGGGTCTGTTTTCGGAGTCTTCGTTGAGATTCATCGCCTTGTTGCTCTGGCGCATCGAGGCCAGTGCGGCGTTATTGTCGACCACCTGCAGTTCAATGGCTTCGAACTGATTCTGGGCCTTGGCGCCCAGAAACATGGCGGACAAAAACGCGAATATCAGCAGTTGTTTCATTTTTTTTGTTTTATCTTTGACCGATAGTAGATTACGGGTACAACAAACATGTTCAGGGCGGTCGATGACAGCAGTCCTCCGAGAATAACAATAGCCATAGGCGACTGTAGTTCGTTTCCGGCCCGGCTTCCGGTGAGAGCCAAAGGTATGAGAGCCAGAGCCGAAGTGAGAGCGGTCATGACTATGGGCAGAAGTCTGTCGGCCGAACCTTTCACTGTGCGCTGGTATAGGTCTGCGCCATCGCATTCAAGATCGTTGTAGTGCGAAATCAGCAGCATTCCGTTGCGGGTGGCTATGCCAATCAGGGAAATGAATCCGATTATGGCAGGGATGTTGAGTTCCCCTCCTGTCATAAGCAATATCAGCACACCGCCTATCATGGCCAGAGGCATGTTCACAAGTATGAGCAGAGACTGACGCATGTTCTTGAACTGACTGTACAGCAGCATCAGTATTACCAGCAAAGCGCCAAGCGAGGTCCACAGCAGGGTTCTTGAGGCCTGGGCCTCGTTCTCGAACTGGCCTTCGTATGTGATATAGTAGTTTTCGGGAAGCTTTACCTCTTTGGCTATTTCATTGCGGATGTCGTTTACAGTGCCGCGCAGGTCGCGTCCTTCGATGTTGGCGGAGACAACCAGCCGGCGTTTCACATTCTCCCGGCTGATGCTGTTCGGTCCCATGGAGCTTATGATTTCAGCCAGTGTTCCGAGTGTAACCGGCCCTTTTGGCGAAGTCAGGCTCAGATTTCTTATGGCATCGAGCGACATGCGCGATTCGGGTTCTGCGATCAGAGTCACCGGGCATGGCCATCCGCTGTTGTAAAGCTGCGAAACCTCCATGCCTCCGAGGGCTGCGGA
>JAIDBM010000349.1 GCA_029056365.1 Muribaculaceae bacterium
TACTGGTAGGGACGACGTTCCACACGCACGTCTTCGAGCTTTTCGCCGATGTTGAAGCGACGCTCGAGCACACGGCCATCGACCACGTCCTTAAGCTTGGTGCGCATGAAAGTATTGCCCTTGCCGGGCTTTACGTGGAGGAATTCCACACAGAAATACAGACGGCCGTCCATGCGGATGCAGGTGCCGTTCTTGATGTCTTGAGCGTTAATCATATTGGTGATGTGATAATTTGGGCACAAAGATAGCTATTTTTGGCGGCATGTCCAAATATGTGGCGAATTTTGTGAGCCGCTTTACGGCTCCTGATTAGGCGGAGATGTCGGCTGCACAGCTGTTTCCGTTGAATTTCACAAGCAGTTTGTCGATATATGAGCCGTCCATGTCTATTACTTTGAATGTGAACTCCTGCCAGCTGATGTCTTCGCCTTCCGAAGGTATTTTCCGGGTTATGTCGAGTATCAGTCCGCCTATTGTGGCATAACCTCCGGGATGATACAGTTCCTCGCAGCCGAAACGGTTCAGAAATTCGTACACGGGGCATGCTGCGTCGACAATGTAACTGGTGCCGTCGTCGAGTGGCCGGATATATGTTTTTTCGTTGGCGGAGCTGCAGTTTCCAACAAGCGCGTCGAGAATATCCCCGGGTGTTATCACCCCTTGCATCATGCCGAATTCATCGCACACCACAAGGCAATGACTGTGTTCGGTCTTGATTCTTTCCAGTGCGTCGTACACTGTCATGCATTCGGGAATGAAATATCCTTTCGACATCACGTTGCGCAGACTGAAATCCGGGCTGTCGATGGTGAATATGAGGTCCTTGAGCCGCACGGTGCCTTTCACCGACTGTTGGTCCGGGTCGATTACCGGGTAGGTGTCGTGGAGTTCTGTTTTCAACAAGTCTTTTATCTGAGCCGCCGACATGTCGGTGTTCAGCGACACGATTTCCTTGCGGCTTGTCATGATCGACGACACCCGCTGGTCGCCCATTACAAGGGCGCGGGTCATGATGTCGCGTTCTACCGGCTGTACTTCGCCCGATGCGGCTCCGTTCTCGATAATCTGTTTCACATCGCCCTCGGTGACTCTGTTTTCATCGCCATGCAGATGCAGCAGTCTCACAAGGGCGTTGGTCGACACCGACAGAAGCCATATAAGCGGTAAAGTGATGCGGGAGAGCAGCTTCATCGGTCGGGCAACAAGTTTCGCGATGGTGTCGGCTGAGTCCAGGGCAATGCGCTTGGGCACAAGTTCGCCGATTACAATCGACAGATACGTCACCGCCACTACAATCGTGGTCTGGGCAATTTCATGTGAGTACACAGCGGACACGCCCCACCGGTTCAGCATGCGTGCGAACTCATCGGCCAATGTGGCGCCGGAATAGAGTCCGGTAAGAATGCCGATAAGGGTTATGCCTATCTGTATGGCCGACAGGAAACTGTCGGGGTCGTTGATTATATCCAGAGCCGTACGCGCGGCTTTGCTCCCGCGTTTGCTTTCCTGTGCGAGGCGAGTCTTGCGGGCGCTGATCAGTGCAGTCTCCGACATGGAGAACAGTCCGTTGAGCGCTATCAGAATGGCAATTATCAGCAGTTCTTTCATAGAGGGGAAACACTTGAAAATTATAACAAGCGTGGCCCCTGCAAGGTTTATTGTCGAACCGGCTCTAAAAAAAACAGGTGTGGACATTGTTGTGTCCACACCTGTTTAACAAGGTTTTATCTGCTTCTTAGCGGATTTATCGTGATTGTGAAGCTTCGGTGGCCGTAAGGAATCTGGTACTGAGGCAGCGGCAACGCACCCCAGCTGTTCACACAGGCCATGCCTTGCTGCATGCCGTCGATACACACTTCGGTGATGCCTGCGTGCGGCACTTCCGGGAAGTGGCGGTGGCGTCCGTCGAGCTCATCCTGAGTGAAGTTCATGGCCGAGGCCGAGAATGGAACGGAGGATGTGAATTCAAGTCCGCGGCCTCCCCGGTCAAGAATGCGCCACCAGCGCATGTCGGTGCGGGTGCCAGTCTCCTGCGGGCGTATGTAGGCATACGGCTGGTCGGACACGTTCTGTCTGTAAATGCCAAGGTCGGCGGCCTCGCGCCGGTCGATGTAGTTTTCTCCGGGTCCGCGTCCGTAGTATTCAAGCTTGCCGAGTCTTTCTACGAACGGTATCCTGAGTCCGAAGCGAAGCATAGGCGGAATTCCGGTGGTATCGGCCGGAGTCAGAGACTCGTTGATTGCAAGCTGTCCGTCGGCATCGACTGTGTATGTGAGGGTCATCGAGCCGTTTACCTCCGGCAGGTCGATCAGAGTGCTTACAGTGGCAGTGTTCGAGTCGGTCGAGGTGGATATGTTTTTCAGTTTCATCTGCGGGTTACGCCACACGGTGTACTTCGAATCGAGTCCGGCTCCGTGGTCGTTGTCGGTTATGGCACGCCAGAAGTTCGGCTTTACGAGTCCGTCGCTTGCCAGCAACTGGCGTCCGTCGACCATATATCCGGCAATAAGGCCGCTCGCCTTGTCGATGCTTATGCAGAAACCATTGCCGCTGATGGTTATCTCATTGTCGTGGCAGTCGATAGCCGGAGCCGGGGCATTGGCGAATGGCCTGCTGAAATCGATGGCGTCGCTGAGGGGCAGTTGCTGCGATGCCACTGAGTATCCGGCGGGGAGCAGGGGTTCGGCTTCGCGCAGACGGTAGTCGATGTTGAGAAGCCATTCGGCCTCGTTGTCGGTTTCACCCCAGTCGAGGGCCAGAGCTCCGGTAGTCTGCGGTGCCACATCTATCCTGTCGACCGATCCGGTTCGTATCGGGTGTCCGTTTCTGAGCAGAGTCCAGTGCAGGGTCACGTTGTCGAGCGGACGGAAGAAATTTTCGTTGTATATGCTTATACCTCCGGGGGCGAGGGTTGTGTGTATGTTCTGCTGCACGCGGCGAACTTCGGCGGCATGCGGGTTGGGAACCCGGTCGGGGCTCATAAGGCCGTTGTCGCAGAAGTTTCCATCTCCCCGGGTGTAGTCGGCGAAATCGCCGTCATATCCGTAGATTTCTTGTCCGCGGTCGTTGGTCCAGTGTATCGACTGGTCGACGAAGTCCCAGATATATCCGCCTTGATAGGCAGGATATTCGCGAATCATGTTCCAGTATTCCTTGAATCCGCCCATAGAGTTGCCCATTGCGTGAGCGTATTCGCATTGAATGAGAGGTTTGTCGGCGTTCTGTGCGAAGCGTTCGCAGTAGTCATACGGATAGTACATCGGGCAGAAAATATCCGATTTGCCTTTGCTGCCGGCGCGTTCGTACTGTACAGGTCGGGAGGAGTCGTTTTCTTTCACCCATTCATAGGCGGCTTCGAAATTCGGGCCGTATCCGGCTTCGTTGCCGAGCGACCATACAATCACCGACGGATGATTGCGCAGCAGCTGCACATGGCGTCGGTTGCGTTCCAGATGGGCCTCTTTGTACCGGGGGTCGATTGCAAGGGTGAGTTCGTCGTAGCCCATGCCGTGGCTTTCGATGTTGGCTTCCGAGGTCACGTATATGCCGTATCGGTCGCACAGGTCATACCAGCGCGGGTCGTTGGGGTAGTGCGAGGTGCGCACGGCATTTATGTTGTGTTCCTTCATCAGCTTTATATCCTGCAGCATGCGTTCCTCGCTCACCACATAACCACCATCGGGGTCGAGTTCGTGCCGGTCGGCGCCTTTTATAAGCACAGGCTTGCCGTTTACAAGCAGTTGCGAGTTCTTTATCTCCACACGCCGGAAGCCGGCATTCAGAGGAATCACTTCCTGTATCTTTCCATTGCGGCTCAGTGTTGCGGTAAGACGGTAGAGATACGGCGTTTCGGCCGACCACTTCCGGGGTGCGTTTACCTCAATGGTTCTGCTTATGGTGCCGTGTGCGTTCTTTATTTCAGTGGCGGCTACAGTTTTGCCTTCGGCATCTGAGAGTGTAAGTGTAAGGTTTCCCGAGCCTTTTATGTCGGCTTCAACGCGGAGCAGGCCGTTGTGATAGTTGTCGTCGAGTCCGGCATCGATGCGTATGTCATCGATGCGGTTTTTGGGTCGGGCATAGAGAAAACTTTCGCGTGCGAGTCCGCTGAATCTGAAGTAGTCCTGGTCTTCGAGGTATGTTCCGTCGCACCAGCGGTGTATGCGCAGGGCTATGGTGGCCTTTTTTCCGGGAGTCACATATTTGGTGATGTCGAATTCCTGGGCTATTTTGCCGTCTTCGCCATATCCGGCATAGTGGCCGTTTACCCATAGCTGGAGGTTTGATGTGGCCGATCCGAAATAGGCCACGATGTCTTTTCCTTTCCAGCTTTCGGGAATGGCAACAGTGTAGCGGTAGTCGCCGGTATGGTTGTTTTCGTCCGGCACGCGCGGAGGTGTATTTTCGCTCTGTCCTTTCCAGGCATATCCTACGTTTACGTATACCGGGGTTCCGTAGCCGTTGAGTTCCCACATTCCGGGCACGGGCATGGTGCCCCATCCGGAGTCATCGTAGCCGGGTTTGGCAAAGCCGTCGTCTGGGACCTTGTCGGCATCGTTTGTGAAGCGGAAATTCCATATTCCGTCGAGCGAAAGAAAATTTGCCGAATTGCATTTGTTGCCTTCTGCGGCCTCTTCGTTTTCGAATGCGAAGAAGTGGGTGTGCTGAGGCAGGCGGTTTATTGCGTTGACCTGCGGGTTGTGCCATGGTTCGGCACCCCATAGCTGTGCTGCGGTAAATAGTGCTGCAGATATAAGAGTTATTTTTTTCACGGATTGATAGATTATGTTGTGCCGGCAAATATACGCAATATAAGCGGTACATTCCAAGCCGGTACGGCGCGAGACCGAAATATAACCCTTTTTTTAATGATTACTCCCTGTGGCTGTGTCAGCGTCCGCCGGTGAGAACTGAAGTAAGGCGCGGAGCGAAGCGGCGTGCGGCATAATATACCGCCGCCGACGACAGCATCAGTATCACGAACGATGCCCAGTAGGCTGTAAGCAGGCCTGCGTTGGTAAGAGGCAGATGAGATATCAGCAGCACTCTGAGCTTGCGGCAGTATAGTCCGTGCCACGCAAAAATAAAGAAGGTTGATTTCACAAGCGGCTTCAGTCTGAAACTTGCCATGCGGCCTCCGGCGAGGAAGGCGCACAGTGCGGCGGCAATGAAAACACACCATAGCGAGTTGTTGACTTGGTCGGGCATCGTTGCTCCGTACTTCATCAGCAGCAGGCCCAGTCCGAGCCATACGGCGGTTCCGGCTATTGCTGTAATGCGCCGGTTTATGAGCCGGTATATTCCGGAGTGTTTTCTGAGCCATATTCCGGCAATGAAGTACAGGGCGCCCCAGAGGTCGTGTCCGCTTACAATGAACAGCAGCAGTACGGCGGCGAAAGCAATGTTGTGGCGTCCGAGCCACCACGCAACGGGCGACAGCAGCGATATGACTATCAGATTGCGTATGAACCACATCGGAAAGTCGAACGGAAACCCGTCGGCAAGATTCCAGTAGCCGTAAAGCAGTCGCCACGGATTTTCTGCGGTACCGTAGGATTCGTAGTCCAGGCCGCTGGTTTTGAGCAGGAACACTATGGCGAACAGAGTGTTCCATAGCAGATATGGAACGAGAAGCGACCGCGCACGCGATTTGATTTTTGCTATATATAGTTCTGTTGTCAGCTTGTCGTCGGGCCGGAAGAACAGGAAGCCGGATAAAAGGAAAAACAGAGGAACGCATGCGCTTGACAGCCATTGCGAAACGTATTCTATTGCAAAGCCGGCCACTGTAGGAACAGAAGCCTCAGAGCCTATGTCTTCAAGCAGATTGCAATGCATAAGCACGACTCCTGAGATTAGCAGGAATTTGGCGCCGTCGATCTCGTTTAGTTTCATAGTGTAACGTAGCCGGAGGTGCTGCAGCGGCAACTGCGACACCTCCGGCCGGATAGGGGTTCGAAATCAGGATAAAGTGTACAGGCGGGTGTATGCCCTGCCGAAACGGGCGACTGCGGCGCGGTCGAGTTCTTCGCGGAACTCAGGCGCGGCCACCGAAATAAGCAGTTTCGCGCGTTCGGCATAGTTGCGTCCGCGCAGATTCACGGCACCGTACTCCGTTACAATCCACTGGGTCTGGAAACGGGTGGTGACCACACCGGCTCCGGAGGTGAGATGCGCCTTGATTTTGTTATGGCCTTTGTTTGTTTTGGCGAGCATTGCCAGGAACGAAATTCCGCCTTCGGAGCGTGAGGCCCCGTACACGAAATCGTGCTGGCCGCCTATACCGCTGAATATACGTTCGCCTATGGAGTCGGCGCATACCTGTCCGGTAAGATCTACCTCCAGGCATGAGTTGATCGACACCACATTCGGATTCTGGGCTATTATGAACGGGTCGTTTGTCCAAGCCACGTCGCGGAAAATCATGTCGCGGTTATAGTCCATGTGGTCGTACAGTTTGCGTGAGCCGAGGGCAAGCGAGGCAACCGATTTTCCGGGTTCGATGCGTTTGAGCGAATTGTCGATTACTCCGCTTTCAAGCAGAGGCAGCACGCCGTCGGTCATGGCTTCGGTGTGCAGGCCCAGATGTTTGTGGCCGGAAAGGGCGCGGATTACAGCGTTGGGTATTCCGCCCACGCCGATCTGGAGTGTGGCCCCGTCGGGAATATGTTCGGCTATGGCCTCGCCGATCCGGAGTTCGGCCTCGGTGGGAACTGCGGTGGGAACTTCAACCAGCGGGTCGTCGCATTCCACGCAGGCGTCGATGCGGTCGATATGTATCAGCGGGTCGCCGTAGCTGAACGGCATTGCCTTGTTTATCTGTGCTATTATCACTTTGGCGCATTCAACCGCCGATGTGGCCAGGTCGGCGCTCACACCGAAACTCACATATCCGTTTTCATCGGGCAGCGAGCAGTTGATAAGGGCCACGTCAACCGGACAGGTGCCGTCGCGGAACAGCGCAGGCACTTCGCCAAGGAAGCGCGGTATGCAGCTGCCATTGCCTTCGGCTATGTACTGGCGTACGGAGTTCGATACAAAGAAAGAGTCGACAAAGAAAGAGTCGGCCATTTCCGGACGTGTGTACGGAGCCGGTCCTTTGGCAACGGCGAAAGCGTTGTACACGGTTACATCGCGCAGCTCGCTGTAGCGGCGGGCCATAGCCTCGGAGAGCACTTCCGGAATGGAGGTACTGCCCTGAATGAACACATGGTCGCCGCTTTTTATGAGTTTTACAGCCTCGTCGGCTGTCATGAAGTTTGCCATAATGGGTGTTATTTTTGTACGGGATGGTCGTTTCTGAATGCCTGTACACGCTTGTCGAGGCGTTCGAAATCCTCGTCGCTGCACAACAACGGCACGCATACTCTCACGCCCTGCTGAAGCGAGCCGGTGCTTTTCAGAGAAATGGTGCTTATGCCGTAGCGCATCAGTTCTTTCTGAAGTTCAGCACCGCTTAAACCGTTGTATTTGAGCGTGAAGAAGAATCCGTCGGAAATCGGGGTGTCGCCTCCTCCGTCGGTGCTGTACAGAAGTTCGAATCCGCCGCGCATGAAAATTTCTTTGGCGCGTGCCGCTCTGTGTCCGTATGCCGAGCAATCGGCCACAAAGTCGAGTTTGCCGTCGGCGGCGGCGCCGAGCATTGCCGCAAGTCCGTACTGTGCCGAGTGGCATACGCCCGACGAAGCCACGTAGAGTACTCCGAATATGAAGGCGTCGCCATAGGCGGGAACTCCGTAGAAGTCGCGGTAGAAGTCGTACTTCCGGTCGTATACCTGCGGACTCATGCATACTATTGCAATACGCTGGCCTGCATAGCTGAATATCTTGGAGGCCGACAGGAACAGTATGTAGTTGTCGGTATAGCGTGCGACCGTAGGGATGAACGGAGCCTGTCCGGGGCGTCCGTAGGGGCTGCGGAAGTCCATGCCCATATAAGCGTGGTCTTCCATCACAACAACATCGTGGCGTGTTGCAGCCTCTCCGATTATCTGGAGTTCTTCTTCGGTGAAGTTTGTCCAGGCCGGGTTGTTCGGCGTTGAGTATATCATTGCGGTCACTCGTCCGTCGGCAAGTGCTTCTTCAAGCGCATCGCGCAGAGCGGCGCCGCGACAGTTGTAGATGTCGATCGATGCCTGACGCAGGCCAAGGACGAAAGCCTGATGGTGCTGGGCCGGGAAGCCGGGGTCGAGAAACAGAATGGTGTCTCTGCCCGGCAGGCGGTCTTTCATCATCATCATGGTGGTGAAGCAACCCTGCATCGAGCCAACCGTAGGCACTACACACCTTGCAGGCATGTCGATGTCCATGAACGCCTTGATGAAGCGGGAGGCGTTGGTTTTCAGCTGAGGTATGCCGGTGATGTTGGGATATTGGTTTGCCACACCCGACTGCAGGGCTTTTATTTCAGCCTCTATGCCAGTCTGCGACGGTGGCAGGCCGGGATTGCCCAGTTCAAGATGCAGGAACGGCTCGCCTTCCTGCTGCTGTATGGTGTCGGCCACGGCCAGAATCTGGCGTATGGTGGCATGGTCGACATCGGTTATTGAGAAGCGGTCAAGCACTTGCTGAAGCGCTTCGCGGCTTATTGGAAGCATATCTTGTGGGATGTGGGATTATTTGCGAGCTTTTTCAAGACCGAAGCGGAAGGCGGCGAGATTGGCATCGACCATGGCCTGGCCTTTGCGTCCGAAGATGGCGCGTATGGCGTCTTCAATTTTTTCCGCCTCGATTCCGGTGAACGGAGTGCATGCGCCAAGCAGAACCATGTTGCTTGAGCGTACGGTGGCCACTTCTTTTGCGGCTGCGTCCATGTCGAATGCCACAACGCTTGGCAACGCCTGGAGTTCGGCCATTATTGCCTCGAGTTCGGGATATTCGGGTATGTTCACAAACGGAGCGGTGTTTGTAACCACTGTTCCGCCCGGTTTGAGCCAGGGCAGATAGCGGAGGGCCTCCATCGGCTCAAGGCTTACAATGAGGTCGGCGCCTCCCTGGGGTATAAGGTCGGAGGCAATCGGGTCGGACGAAAGACGGAGGTTCGACTGTACGTCGCCGCCGCGCTGGCTCATGCCATGTACTTCGGCCTGTTTTACGTAGAGGTTCTCTTTGAGTGCGGCGCTGCCTAATATGGTGGCGATCGAGAGTATGCCCTGGCCGCCCACGCCGGCTAAAACTATATCGGTTTTCATTGTAAAATCTTTTTAAGCTTTTTTTGCATGGCGGCGAGCGGTCTGGATGCATTCGCGGCGCGACACAATCACCGACAGGCCGGGGTAATCGATTTCTTCTTTAAACATGTCCATCATTGCCTGATGGTTTTTGGGCAGGGAGTCGATGGTGCGGACATGGGCCGGGTCGGCTCCGAGTCCGAGACATATGTCTTCGAGTTTGCCGGTGCCCTGCGAGTCTTGTCCACCTGTCATGCCGGTGGTGAGGTTGTCGCTGATAATCACTGTTATGGGCGAGTTTTCGTTGATGGCGTCGAGCAGGCCTGTCATTCCCGAGTGGGTGAATGTGGAGTCGCCTATCACGGCCACGGCCGGATGTTGTCCGGCATCGGCGGCGCCTTTGGCCATTGTTATCGAGGCACCCATGTCGACTACGGTGTCGATTGCGTTGAACGGAGCCAGCCATCCGAGGGTGTAGCAGCCGATGTCGCCGAACACTTTTGAGTCGGGGTATTGTGCGAGCACATCGTTCAGCGCATGGTAAACATCGCGGTGGCCGCATCCCTGGCAGAGAGCCGGCGGACGGCGCACTACTTTTTCCGATGCAGGCAGGGTTTCCAGAGGTTCAAGGCCCAGAGCGGCGCGTACGCAGTCGGGGTTGAGTTCGCCTATGCGCGGCAGCTTGCCGTCGAAGCGTCCGCTGATGTTGCAGTCGTCGCAGAGTATGCCGCGGATTTTCTGTTCGATGAACGGTTGTCCTTCCTCTATCACCATTATGTGGTCGCACTCGTTGTAGAGACGGCGCAGCATTTTGCGCGGCAGAGGATATTGCGATATTTTAACCACAGGGAAGGGGCATCCCTGCGGGAAATTTTCCATCAGATAGTTGTAGGCTATGCCCGATGCGATAATGCCCAGAGAATGGTCGGGAGCGTCGGTATAGCTGTTGAACGGAGAGTTTTCCGCTTCCTCTTCAAGGTCTTCCCATTGTTTGAGCACTACGGGATAGCGGCGTTTGGAGTTGCCGGGCATGAGAACCCACTGGTCGGTATCGGCGGGATAGGACAGCGGACGTTCTTCCTGTGCGGTGTCGGCGGTGTCGACCACAGCGCGTGAGTGGCTCAGTCGGGTCACCAGACGCATCATTACCGGAGTGCGGAAGCGCTCGGAGAGTTCGAACCCGTAGGCGGCCATGTCGTATGCCTCCTGCTGGTTCGACGGCTCGAGTGTGGGTATGAACGCGAAGTCGGAGTAGAAGCGGGAGTCCTGCTCGTTCTGCGACGAGTGCATCGACGGGTCGTCGGCCGCCACTACAATCAGTCCGCCGTTGGCTCCGGTAAAGGCACTGTTCACAAATGGGTCGGCGCATACGTTCATGCCCACATGTTTCATGCACACCATTGAACGTTTGCCGCAGAACGACATGCCGAGTGCTTCTTCCATGGCGGTCTTTTCGTTCGACGACCAGTGGGAGTGGATACGGCGTTCTTTGGCCAGAGTGTTGCCCTGTATGAATTCGGTGATTTCGGTTGATGGTGTGCCCGGATATGCGTATACACCGGACAGACCCGCGTTGATGGCGCCCAGGGCCAGAGCCTCGTCGCCAAGTAGGATTTTGCGCGTAGTATTCATGGGTTTATAGATGGTATGGTATTGTCAGAATTATGCTGTGATGCAAAGATAATGAACTTTTTTGAAACAGCCAAATATTGAGCCGTCGCCCCCACGGTCCGGTATGGGCGGGGGAGCATGGCCGGAGGTTTTAAACCTAAAGGTTTGGCGGTTTGTTAAAATAATCGTAACTTCGCTTGTCCAAACAGCCTTACAATGAAAAAAATACTATATCTTCTGCTTCTCTGCGCCGCTGTTTCGCCGGTGTTACAGGCAAAAAACGACTCCAAAAACGATATTTCACGCAATCTGCGCATATTCAACTCGGTATATAAAGAGTTGGTGTCGAACTATGTCGATACCATCGATGCTGAAAAATCACTTGCAACGGCCATCAACTCGATGCTGTCGGAAATCGACCCGTACACCGAGTATTATCCTGCCGACATGCAGGACGAGCTGCTGTCGTTATCCACAGGCAATTATGCCGGTGTGGGCAGTTATCTGCAGAAACGCCGGCAGGGAATCATTTTCTCGCAGCCTCGATGGAATTCGCCGTCGCGCAATGCCGGAATACGGCATGGCGACATAATTCTGGCGGTGGACGACCTGGATGTTACCGGCGAGACTCCTATCGACGAGGTGAGCAAGCGTCTGCGCGGCCAGGCCGGAACAACGGTGAACGTGAAAGTACGCCGTCCTTATGCGGCCGACTCGTTGCTGTCGTTCGAAATCACGCGGCGGCAGATCGATGTCGACCCGTTGCCATATTACGGTTTCCTGCGCGATGGCATTGGCTATATAGGCCTCACCACATTCAACGCCAACAGTGCCGATGCGGTAAAGGACGCTATTGCCGACATGCGTGCCAAGGGCGAACTCAAAGGGCTGGTTCTGGACTTGCGCGGAAACGGCGGCGGACTGCTTGAGAGCGCGGTGAACATCGTGGGCAACTTCGTGCCTAAGGGTACCGGGGTGGTTACGACCCGATACAAGGAACCGGGCAATTACAAAACCTACAAAACCACACGCAAGCCTATCGACACCGAACTGCCGGTGGTGGTGCTCACCGACGGCGGAACGGCTTCGGCTTCGGAAATCGTGGCCGGTGCGCTCCAGGACCTTGACCGCGCCGTGGTGGTGGGCAGCCGCAGCTATGGCAAAGGGTTGGTGCAGAACACACGGCCCTTGCCCTACGATGGTCTGCTTAAGGTTACTGTGGCACGGTATTATATTCCTTCAGGGCGCCTTATACAGGCCATCGACTACAGCCACCGCGACAGCCTCGGCAATGTTACCCGTATACCCGATTCGCTTACAAATGTGTACTATACGGCAGCCGGACGCGAAGTGCGCGACGGCGGTGGCATAACTCCCGATGTGAAAGTGAAACAGAAGGAAACCAACCGCCTGCTGTACAATATAGTGCGCGACTTCTGGGCATATGACTTCGCCACAAAGTATGCCGCCGAACATAGCGGCGAGACCTTCTCGCCCGACACGTTCGAGGTTGACGACTCAATCTTCGCGCAGTTCAAGGCTTTCATCGACCCCGACAAATTCCAGTACGACCATTATTGTGAAACCGGGATAAAATATCTGCGCGAAGCTGCGGAAACCGAGGGGTATATGACCGATGAAGTGCGTCAGCGGTTCGATGAACTCGAACAGTTGCTCAGGCACGACCTCAACCACGACCTCGACCATAACCGCGATGACATAGTGGAGCTGCTGGACTTTGAACTCGGCGACCGCTATTTTTCCGAAGGCGACCAGGTGCGCCGCACCCTCAGCCACGACGATGATGTCGACGAGGCTGTGGCCATACTGATTTCGCCGGAACGATACCGGATGTTGCTCACACCGGCAAAAGACAAACAGAAAAAATGAAGCCGCTCGACGCCAACGAACTTCTGAAGCGCTTTCTGACCCCCGCACGGCAGAAGGCGCTTGCCACGCTTGTAAGAGGCCGGCTCGGCACGGTATACGGGGCGGCCGGTTCATCCGCCGCCATTCTTCTGGCTTCGCTGCCTCATGGAAAAGCGCCTCTGGTGGCGGTGGCCGACAATCTCGACGATGCCGGTTATCTGTTCCACGACCTCTGCCGGCTGTTGGGCGAGGAGGCTGTGGCAATGCTTCCGAGCGGATACAAACGCGACATAAAATATGGCCAGCCGGACCCCCCGTCGCAGATTCTGCGAACCGAGACTTTGCGCCGTATATCAATGCAGGCCGGACTGAAGGCCGTGGTGACATATCCCGAGGCTCTCGCCGAGCGGGTGGCCGACCGGAAGACTTTCGACAGTCATACTTTTTCCATCGAACAGGGCAAGGAATACGACCTCATACAGCTTCAGAAATGGCTGCGTCAGGAGGGATTCGTGGAAGTCGACTATGTATATGAACCCGGACAATGGGCATCGCGAGGGTCTATCCTCGACATCTACGGATTTGCCGACGAATGGCCCGTGCGTGTCGATTTTTTCGGCGATGAGGCCGACAGCATACGCTCGTTCGATGTCGAGACACAGCTTTCGAAACAGAAACTCGCCCGTTACGACATAGTAGCCAATGTGGCGCAGGGAAACCAAGGCTCGCCTCTGCTGGAATACATCAGTCCCGACAGTCTGATTGCCCTGCGCGACCGCTCCTATACCCTCGACCGCATACGTGCCGTGTGTGCCGAGGAATTCTCTCACAGCGCATCGCTTACCGGCGATGGCGACGAATCGGCCCTGCAGCAACTCATCGACCCGGAGGAGTTCGCGACATTGCTCGCCGGCTTCCGGCAGCTCGAATTCCGCAGCGGACGCCGGAGTGGAGGCATCCCTGCCTCCACAGATCAGGCGAATACAGTGGAATGTGGAGGCAAGGATGCCTCCACTCCGGGGCCGGGGCTTGACCTCGACTGCTCGCCGCAGGGCATCTACCACAAGAACTTCGACATGATTTCGGAATCGTTCTCGAAGTTTATCGCCGAAGGATATACAATAAATATCCTCTCCGACAATGACACGCAGTTCGACCGTCTGCGCTCGATTTTCGAGGACAGAGGCGACAGCATTGTGTTTACTCCGGTAGAACTGACTCTGCACGAAGGTTTTGTGGACCATCAGACGCGCCAGTGTGTGTTCACCGACCACCAGATATTCGACCGCTTCCATAAATACACGCTCCGGAGCGACCGCGCCCGCTCCGGAAAAGTGGCGCTGTCGCTTAAGGAACTCGGACAGATAGAGCCGGGCGACTACATAGTGCATATCGACCACGGAGTGGGAAAATTCGCCGGGCTGCTGCGTACCGAAGTCGGCGGACGTATCCAGGAAATGATAAAACTGGTGTATCAGAACAACGACATCGTTTTCGTAAGCATTCATGCGCTGCATAAGCTTTCGAAATACAGGGGCAAGGAAGGTGTGCCTCCCAAGATAAACCGCATAGGCTCGGGGGCCTGGCAGAAAGTAAAAGAACGCACAAAAAGCAAACTCAAGGACATCGCCCGCGACCTTATCAGGCTTTATGCGGCGCGTAAGGAAGAACATGGCTTCGCTTTTTCGCCGGACAGCTATCTGCAGCACGAGCTGGAAGCCTCGTTCATATATGAGGATACGCCCGACCAGCTCACTGCCACTCAGGCCGTAAAGGCCGATATGGAAAGCGAACGTCCGATGGACAGGCTCATATGCGGGGATGTAGGTTTCGGAAAAACCGAAATTGCGGTCCGGGCCGCGTTCAAGGCGGCCACCGACGGCAAACAGGTGGCTGTGCTCGTGCCGACGACCGTGCTCGCTTATCAGCACTATCAGACTTTCAGTCAGCGCCTGAAAGATTTTCCGGTCAGAGTCGACTACCTGTCGAGGGCCCGTTCGCCGAAACAGACAAAGGAGATTCTCGCCGATCTGGCCGATGGAAAAATCGATATAATCATTGGTACGCACAAGCTTATCGGAAAAAGCGTGAAGTTCAAGGATATAGGCTTGTTGATAATTGATGAGGAACAGAAATTCGGTGTGGCGGTGAAAGAAAAACTCAAGCAGCTGAAAGTGAACATCGACACCCTCACCATGAGTGCGACCCCGATTCCGCGTACGCTGCAATTCTCGCTCATGGGGGCCCGCGACCTGTCGTCGATAAACACGCCGCCGGCCAACCGCTATCCGATCATAACCTCCGTTGACTCGCTCAACGACGACATCGTGTCGGAAGCCATCGGATTCGAACTCTCGCGGGGTGGCCAGGTGTTCTTCATCAACAACCGCATCGAGGGCCTCTACGAGCTCGAAGCCATGATACACCGGCTTGTGCCGGATGCCAGAGTGGCGGTGGCCCACGGCCAGATGCCCCCTGAAAAACTTGAGCGCACCATTGTCGACTTTGCCGCGCACGACTATGACATACTGCTCAGCACCACCATAATAGAGAGCGGGGTGGACATGCCCAACGTAAACACTATAATAGTGAACAACGCCCAGAACTTCGGGCTTAGCGAGCTGCATCAGTTGCGGGGGCGTGTAGGCCGCAGCAACCGGAAGGCATTCTGTTATCTGATGGTGCCCGCGCATGTGCCGCTTACGCCTGTGGCACACCGGCGCCTTCAGGCAATCGAGAGTTTCTCCGACCTTGGCAGCGGCATACATATAGCCATGCAGGACCTCGACATACGCGGCGCCGGCAATCTGCTCGGTGCCGAACAGAGCGGATTTATCGCCGATCTGGGTTATGAGACATACCAGAAAATACTGCGCGAGGCCGTGATGGAACTGCGCACCGAGGAATTCGCCGGAACCCTCACCGCCGACGACGGAACTACGGTGGCCGGAGAAGAAGAATATGTTGCGGACACTGTGATAGAAACCGACCTCGAACTGCTTTTCCCCGCCGACTATGTGCCGCAGGAAAGCGAACGTATAGCACTGTATCAGCGTCTGGACAATATCGACCGCGAGACCGACCTGATGGAATTCCGCCGTCAGCTCGAAGACCGTTTCGGCCGTATCCCCCGCCAGGCCTCCGAACTGCTGAGAGTGCCCTCGATGCGGCGGCTCGGGCGCAGGCTTGGTGTGGAAAAGATTACAATGCACCGGGGTTCGCTGTATCTGTATTTTGTCGACGACAGCAACGAGGCATTCTACCAGTCGGCCATGTTCGGACGCCTGCTCAACTACATGCAGCTTAACATGCGCCGTGCGCAGTTGCGTCAGAAAAACAACCGCCGCAGCATGGCCATCGCCGATGTGCCGGATGTAGAGACAGCAGTGGCCCTTCTGCAGGAAATCATAGAGCTTCCGGCGCTTTAGAGCCAGCTCTTTAGTCCGGTTCTTAGAACCGCCTCCGAGAGGCTGGAAAACATTCCTGAATCCGGGCGCCGTATGAAAAATAAAACAGAATCCGGGCGAGCGTTTCAATGTTGGCGATTTTTAGCTAAAAATTTGTTATACCGGAAAAATAAGGTTAAATTTGCAGTTGATTTCGCGGGTTTTGCCCGCTTCCGGACACAGGAAACAAACTATAAATTCCAAATAATTAACTAATCAAAATCATCTTATGTGGTTAACAAGCTCATCTATAGGACGTAAGTTCGTGATGGCCCTTACGGGTATCTGTCTGGTCCTATTCGTAACTTTTCACGTGTTGATGAACGCCGTAGCCCTGATATGGCCCACCGCCTACAACTCGGTGTGCGAATTTCTGGGTGCCAACTGGTATGCGCTTGCAGCATCGGCAGGCCTGGCTCTTCTGTTCATCATTCACATAGTGTATGCCTGCTGGCTCACACTGCAGAACCGTAAGGCCCGTGGCACCGACCGCTACGCAGTCACCACTCGTCCGCCCCAGGTGGAATGGGCCTCCAAGAACATGCTCGTGCTCGGCATTGTTATTGTGGCTTTCCTTGTGGTTCACCTTGTTCAGTTCTGGGCAAAAATGCAGTGGCAGGAACTCCGCCATGCCGAACTGGCTGTGCTTCCCGTGCTCAACGGCACTCCCGTGCCCCCCGCCATGGGCACCATGATGCTGCAGCTCGCCTTCAGCGAAATCTGGACTCCCATCGTTTACATCATCGGCTTCATCGCCCTCTGGTTCCACATGAACCACGGCTTCTGGTCGATGCTCCACACTGTGGGCTGGAA
>JAIDBM010000035.1 GCA_029056365.1 Muribaculaceae bacterium
CCTGATTCGGCAGCGCACAATCTGCGAAAAAATATGCAACCCTGACGTTAACATTTATTGTCGAACCGGCTCTAAAGTAATACTGCGCAAACACAAATTTTCCTGCGCTTATCGTAATCGATTAAAATCAAGCCGATTGCACACCCCGACTTAATCCGAAATATTCTCGGAATTTTTTACATGAATCATGGTGTTGTATATCATTGAATATTAATTCATTACGAATTCAGTAGGAATGTTTTAAAATGTTGATATTTCTATTGCATATGAATTTAATTTAATCTAACTTTGCGGTGTACCCTAAAAACACCAACTGATGAAATTACTTAAATTCACACTCGCAATCGGTGCTGTCTTGTTTCTGTCCGTAGACAAAATATCTGCCGACACCCCAGGAGGAACCAACGGGAACCTTAGCAATGGTCCGGTTTTTATTCCTAAGACTGATCCTAAAGGCACGCGCCCCAAAGCTCCATCGGCCCAAGTGGTGGAGGCTACCTATGAAGACGGCTATCTGTATCTGAATTTCAAATACAGCGAGGGCCCTGCTGTTCTATACGTATATGACTCGGAGCAGACCACACTGCTGTCGCAACACATGCTCAGCACCGAATCCGAAACCGCAATATATATCGGAAACATCTCCGATGCCTACCTACTGATCGAGACCTCCAACGGGCATGAGTACGAAGGCTGGATTTACTAAGTGAATAAATTCAAACGTTTGAACACAGACCCGACTGTACAAAGGGGCCGACTCTCATGAGTCCGTCGTGTTAACCAATCTTTATAAAAACTCCTAATTTCATAAACATGAAAAAAGAAGAAAACAAACAACTTGTGGCAATCCCTACAGGGGAATTACTGTCCGAACTTGAAAGCATGGTGGTGTTCGGTGGTATAGGTATGGGGGTAGATGTAACCAATGAATGCACCAACTCCGGCTGCTCCACCAATAATGTAGCGAACTGTGGAACGAAATGTACTGAATCATGTAATCCAAAATTCAATAGCGGCTGTATTTCCAAGCCTCTACTAACCTGCACAAGCACAGAGCCCAAATACCGAACACCTTGCACATAAAACTCCACAAACCATGAGTTGACTATGATATCCTAACGCAGTCATAGTATAACATGGTTACTCTTCGACTAAACAGCCTCGGAGCAATACCCCGAGGCTGTTACAAAGTATATTTGTGATATAAAACAATAAAATAGACAGAACACCCCCTTTATGAAAGCGAGCAAATTTAACCATCACCTGAAAGATGGCAATAGTATAATATTTTTCAACACTCTGACCGAATCGAGCTTTAGAGTGTCGGAAAAGACCGCCGTATCTATTGATAAAATTCTAAAGAACCCAGACTTGCAAGACAACAGATTCTCTCTATTTATCTCAGATATGAAATCTCAAGGTTTTATTATTGATGATGACTGCGATGAATACGCACTGTTGAAGTGTAAATATCACAACCTACAAAAAAAAGACACCTACACATTTATGCTTCTGCCTACTTACCAGTGTAACCTCAGATGCTGGTACTGTATACAGAAACATGCAGATTCTTGGCTTAGCGACCAATCAATAGAACGAATCAAGACCCGCGTAAAAAAACAGGTAGCCCGAGACGGAATACGAAATATTACACTGATGTGGTTTGGCGGAGAACCACTACTTGCCTTTGATAAAGTTGTTGAACTTACAAAATGGACCAAGGAACTTGCCGACCTTAATAACATGTCCTTTTCATGCTCCGTAACAACAAACGGCACTCTGTTGAACGAACAACGAATTGAGCAGCTACGACAAGCTGGCGTCAACCACTATCAAATAACTATCGATGGCGACCGCTCCACACACAACTCCATAAAGGTTCTTGGCAAACAGTCGGCATACGACACAACTCTACACAACATAGGGTTGTTGTCGCAACACACTACATGCTCGCTAAGATTCAACTATACTAAAGAGAACATGCATCCGGAATCCATCATAAACGACCTCGATAGAGTTTTACCTAAAAGCAGACATAACATACGTTTTACTATACACAAAGTATGGCAGGAAGACGATGACGCAGTACCCGAAAACATTGTGACCGACCTAATGGAAAAAGCCTACCGTATAAATCTACTTCCTGTGCTCGCAGAACCAGGTTTGTGCTATACCGACTATAAATATTTCGACTGCTTCTTTGCAAACGGAACCGTTGGCAAATGCGACAACATAGATCCGTCAGAACTGACCTCATTCATCGACAGTGAAGGCAATGTCAAATTCGGCAATGAAGAAGCAAGCTTCACGCCTGTTATGGATAGTGATGCTTCAGAATGCAAGGAATGCTGCTATCTACCAATCTGTTGGGGTCCGTGCACAGCAAAACGTCATCCGATGCTTGAATCAACAGGGAGCATCCGATGCCAGTTCGACGACAAACATAAAGACATGCATGATTCCATTCGAAGAATTCATCTTAACAGGGAATATGTAAAAAAAAGTCAATGAAAAATAATTCATTTTAGATTTTTTACTACATTTGCAAAATAAAACTAATTTCCAATTCCAGATTGTTATGAAAGTTCTCGTTGTTTTTACATTCATAATTCTTTCGGCTCTTACTTCCTATGCCCGGACTATCATAGGCATAGTATATTCCGACAGCACCATGACCGCCGTGGCCGATGCCGTGTGCAAACTATATGAAGAAGATGTACAAATATCGAACACAACCACAAATGAAAACGGGCTGTTCCAGATTCGGACAGAAAACAAATCAGCACTGATTCTGGAAATCGACAAAGAAGGGTTCAGCGGAACAGTAATAATTATCGATGCCGGCGGCAAAGACATAGACCTTGGTTCGATTGCACTCAGCGAGGCATCGACTCTCGATGAACTCAAAGTTGAATCGACAAATATCGTTCACTCAAAAGGACGCACCATTGTGTTTCCATCGCAGGCCGACCTTGATGCCTCTGCGACTACACTGAGCCTGTTCCAGAAACTGCCTCTGGCCGGACTCCTCGCCGACCCTGTAACACGAACTCTTACTGTAAACCGTGGCAAACCTGTAATTCTAATCAACGGCATTCCGGCCTCGATGGACGATGTGAATGCCCTGCAGCCTAAGGACATCGAAAAAATCGAGTACTCTTATATCACCCCCGCCCGCTATGCCGACAAGGGGTGCAGCGGTTTCCTGTCGATAACACTGAAAGAGCGCGAGGATGGCGGACAAGTGTATCTTTGGGGCCGCAGCGCAGTGAATACCGCGTTTGTCGACGGCTTTCTGCGTGCATCGTATCATCAGGGGCCATCACAGTTCACGCTACAATATAATCCGTCGTGGCGCAACTATCAGCATGTCTACGACTATACGTCTGAAAAACTCATAGGCGATGATTACCAGGTGGATATCGAATCGCACGACCGTAACCCGTTCAATTACCAGACCCATTCAGTGGCGCTGAAATATGATTTCGCACCTTCCGACCGCACTGTGTTCTCGGCACGCTTTACCGCCACGCCGATGGATAACAACGAACGCACAATCGGTTCGTTGAAAGACACGGAACTCGGCGAATATGAGATGAAATCCAAAAGCTCATCCAGGCAGTTCTCGCCGTCGCTCGACTTGTTCGTCCGACATAATTTCAATGAAAAGAACTCGCTTGAAGCTCAGGTTGTAGGAACTATTACTTCCGACAACTACCGACACTACAACCACTACGACATTCCCGGAAACAATAACTTTGTAAACGATGTCAACAACCGTCGCAGATCGCTTATCAGTGAAATAAGCTATGTGCACGGCTTCGACCAGACCATGACCCTTTCGGGCGGAATCCAGAACTCAATGTCGCACAATACCAACGAATATATCGGAAAGGACTTCAAGCCGGTGCTGACCGACAACAACAACTACATATATGCCCGATTCAGCAAACAGTTCAGCCGGGTTTATCTCACTGCTGCTACCGGAATGAAACTTTTCTGGACCCGTAACGATGACATCCGCCGAAATTTCATACGCAATCTGTCTTCGCTGAACGCATCATGGTATCTCGGACAAAAATGGGTGGTGCAAGGCTCATTCAGCTACACCCCAGTAATTCCTTCACTGGCCCAACTTACCGAATATGAGGTGGAGACAACGCCTTACCTGAGCAAAAGCGGCAACCCGAATCTTAAAGTGGGGGAACATTTCTCTTATGTTCTTAGCGGACAATACACGCACCGCAAGTTCTCGGCTTCGATTATGACCGGTGTGTACGATTTTAAAAACGCGCCATTCTATGATGTTGTCTACAAAGGCAATGGAAAATTCCTGTCACAGATACTGAACGCCGACAAATGCTTCACATGGCAGAGCGCTCTGCAGCTGAGAATATCTGAAATATATGGTTTCGGGGCAAATGTGGCACTGATTCTCTCGCGGTATGAAAGCGCAATCAACGACTGGAACTATCACCTCACTTCGTTTAGCGGCACGATGAATCTTTGGTGGCACAAGGGGCCGTGGATAGTGTCGTACTACCGAAAATTCCCCGGCAAGGATCTTTTCAGCTATAATGTCAGCCGCGAAGAGAACTCCGACATACTGCAGGTGGAATTCCGTCCCGACAAACACTGGACCTTAGGCATCGGCTGGTGGTATATGTTTGAAAAGAAAGGCACCAAATATCCGTCGTGGAGCTACTCGCATGTAAATCCTTCGTACACTCAGCGATATATCGAGAACAATGGCAACATGGTGGTGCTGAGTGCATGCTACACCGCCGACTTCGGCGCTCTGTTCAAACGCAACACCAACCGTAGTCTCAACAATACCGACAGCAATAATTCGCTGCTCAAAAACTAACACGGAGTGGAGGCATCCCTGCCTCCACTGTTTATACTTTGGAAATCGATATGGGCAAATCAGTTAAATGTATCACAGTTATTCTGGCTCTGATCAGCAGTTGCGTGGCAACTGCTGTAAATACAATTTCCTTAAATAACGATACTGTTGCAGTTAACCAACTTGGGGAACTGCAGGTTCATGGAAATCTGACAAGACACCAGGGGCAGAACGATGTGTATATCATAACCGATGATATTCGCCGTGGAAAACAAACCGCAGGAGAACTGTTGCGCGAAATCAATGGCATCACATATGACCCAAGAGACCAGTCGGTATCCTATCTCGGTTCGCAGAATCTTGTGATTCTTGTCGACAGCATTCCCAAAAACGAAGAATTCATTAAATCCATGAACCCCGGAAAGTTCTCGCGTATAACCGTAGTGAATAATCCCGGTGGAAAATACCTCGGATATGACGCCTTGATTAACTTTGTGACCAGTCCGGTATATCAAGGAATCGACACTTACGAGTCCGCCATCGTACACATTTCTCCAAATAACAGAAACGGCGAAGGTCACGATTTAAAATGGAATAACGACAGAGTTAATTTCTGCTATACCAGAGACAAATTAAACATCGAAATGGATGTGAACTATAGCTGGTACACTCAGGGAATGACATTTTATGAGGACATCCAATTTCCGCTGAACGGTGTAGCACAGACCATGCAGAAACGCAAAGACAGCAATCCGTCGAACTTCCAGTATGAAAACAGGCTCACCGGAGGACTTGGACTCGATTATACGATAAACCCTAATCACTCCGTTTCTCTGTTGTGGCGCATTGTGCCAAGTACTACAAGAAACACTAATTCATATTCTTATCTGCAGCAAAAAGTATCAGAGCCGACAAAGCTTGTGGATTATGCATCCTCCCGGATTTTGAAAAACAACCTGCGCAATACCTTTGGCGCATATTATCGTGGCAAACTGAGTCAATGGCAAATTGATGCGGATATTACCTATACCGTACAGAACTGGGATGACAACAGATTCGTTTCCCGCAGCGACGGCTACCGCCTGACCAATCTGCGTCATTTCCGTCAAAACTATTTCTGGGGAGGGGTTTCAGCCAATCGCGAATTCTGTGACGGCAGATGGTTCCTATCGTTGTCAAGCTATGTAATGTCGGCAGACATCACCGATTTCTTACAGCATACCAATACAAAATTATCCAAGAATTTTATAACCGACAACACTACTGTCGCGACCTTACAGTTCCAGCCTCTGAACAATTTCTCTATGTCGGCCACCATAGGCAGTTATGTGTATCATAACAATGCCGGCCCTGTTACAACGAATGCAATAAAACCCCGGCTGGCCACAAACTTGTTCTGGCAACCGAATAAGGATATTTTCCTGCGTGCCAGTTATTCCATGACTCCATCGTTGCCATCCGCCGGAACAACCGTGGATTACGGCAATTATCAGGACTCGCTGATATATCTGGCAGGAAATCCGGCTTTGGCTCCGAATGTTTTTCATCAGGTTGGTCTCAATGCAAATCTCTGGCGTGTGTTTACTGTTTACGCAGGTTTCAACATGAATACAAACACTATAGTTCCCATTTCTGAAGCGAGACTGACTCCTGACGGCACGCCATATGTTTTTCAACAGTATCAGAATATTTCCACTAAAAACTGGACTTTTGGTTTAAATATTAATAAAAAATGGAATAACGGACTGGAGATTTACTCCAACATTTCACTTGTCAATATGGAAGCCAGATACCGGGAACTGCATCGGCAGAAATTAAGTCCATCCGGTATGGCTACGCTCTACTATTTTAATCAAAAACTTAGTGGACTGGCCTTTATTCAGTATATACTTGTCTCCGCAGCAACTGTATCTCCCCAGCGTATCGGTTACGGCTACTATGATACTGTCACAATCGGTATTGAAAAGCTATTGTTTAACAATAAGCTGACACTGTCACTGTATTATAATGCTCCGCTGCACATCGCCAACGGAGAAACTCACTCCGACTTCTTTTCTCCGGCGTACAATTCAGTATCTTACGGAAACAACCAGTTCCGTTCGGATAATTTTTTAGTAATCAAAGCCCAGTTCCGATTTAACGCCGGATTTAAAGTTCGTAAATACAACCGAAACGTCTATGAACTTTAGCCATGCGCTTCCACTTCATAAAACAGCACGACAGTATGAAATATACAAATACTGCGCAAACACAAATTTTCCTGCGCTTATCGTAATCGATTAAAATCAAGCCGATTGCACACCCCGACTTAATCCGAAATATTCTCCGGAATTTTTTACATGAATCATAGCATCGTATTCTATTGAGTATCAATTCACTACACATCAAGCAGGAATGTTTTAAAATGTTGGCATTTCTATTGCGTATGAATTATATTTAATCTAACTTTGCCAAAAACATATTAACTCAATTATGAAGTCTATCGGCTATTCATTATTATTTTTACTCCTGCCAATGGAATACATGCATGATTCCATTCGCAGAATTCATCTTAACAGGGAATATGCGAAAAAAGTCAAAGAAAACAATTCGTTTTAGTATTTTTTTTGCTATTTTTGCAAAATAAAACTAATTTCCAATTCCAGATTGTTATGAAAGTTCTCGTTGTTTTTACATTCATAATTCTTTCGGCTCTGACTTCTTATGCCCGGACTATCACGGGCATAGTATATTCCGACAGCACCTTGACCGCCGTTGCCGATGCCGTATGCAAACTATATGAAGGCGATGTGCAAATAGCGAACACAACCACAAATGAAAACGGGTTGTTCCAGATTCGGACAGAAAACAAGTCAGCACTGATTCTGGAAATCGACAAAGAAGGGTTCTGCGGGACAGTAATAATTATCGATGCCGGCGGCAAAAATACTGATTTAGGACGAATTGAGCTTAGTTATGCATCTGAGCTTGCAGAAGTTCATGTAGAAGGTTCTCGAGCGCTTGAATCCAAGGGACGTACGATAATATTCCCTTCTTCAGCCGATCTGAAAGCATCATCTCCATCATTAAGTCTATTACAAAAACTTCCACTTGTTGGACTTGAAACAGACTTATTGAGCAGGAAAATCAAAGTCGATGGCAGTCAGCCAGTAATAATTATCGATGGTATTCCTTCAACAATGGATCAATTTAATGCAATTAATCCGGAAGACATTACAAAAATAGAGTACTCATATATTACGCCTCAACGATATGTCGATAAGGGTTACAAGGGGATGATTTCCGTAACTCTTAAAAAACGACAAGATGGCGGACAAGTATACTTATGGGCACGGAGCGCTGTAAACGCAACATTTATCGATGGACTCATTCAGACATCGTACCATAAAGGTGCATCGCAATTCTCAGTGATATACAATCCATCATGGCGCAACGACCAAGACGCCTATGACAATATCTATGGCACATACACGGGGCATGATTATGAGCTGAAGATTGAACAGCACGACCGTTCGCCATTTAATTACCACACCCACGCGCTAAGGCTGGATTATTCGTTTGTTCCAGGCGACCGCACGTTGTTTTCTGTACGATTCGCGGCTGTACCAACGCTGAGCAAAATGCGTCTGACAGGAGATGTGCAAAACTCACAGCTTGGCAACTATACAATCAACAACAGCACTTCATCGAAAGATTTCACACCGTCACTTGACCTATTTGTACGCCATGAGTTCAACGAAAAAAATTCTATCGAAGCACAGGTAGTGGGCACCGTTAGTTCAAGCGACTACCGCAGAAACAATAATTATCTGTTTGACGACGGACATAACGATTCCTATGTGAATAATATTGACAACCATCGCCGCTCGCTGATAAGCGAGATAAGCTACGTGCACAACTTCGACCAGACAATGAGATTGTCGGGAGGTGTGCAAAACACGCTGTCTCACAACAGAAACGTGTATCTCAATAGCGCAAACAATTACAATCCGGTACTGACCGAAAACAACAACTACATCTATGCAAGTTTTGCCAAGCAGTTCACCAAAGTGTATCTATCGGCATCAACCGGCTTGAAAATGTTCTGGACACGCAACGACCAGTTGCATCGGCATTTCATCCATAACATGTCATCGGTAAATCTGGCATGGTATATCAGTCAAAGCTGGTTTTTGCAAGCCGATTTCGGATACACACCATATATTCCTACATTAAGCTCCCTTACTGACTACATGCAGCAGACAGAACCTTACATGTTCCAGAATGGCAATCCGAATCTGAAAGTACAAGAAAATTTAACCTACGCACTTACAGCCAATTTCAAACACAAAAAATTTTCTGCCACACTAAAAACCGGATATTACGATTTCAAGAACAGCACAACATATGATATAACCTATCTCGGAAATGGCAAATTTCTATCCCATAGCGTAAATAGCGACAAAGACAATTTATGGATGGGCCTTTTACAGATGGGGATAAACGATGTGCATGGATTCGGCGCTCAAGTAATGCTACGTCTTAGACTTTTTGACTGTCACATAGCAGATTGGTCGCGCTCTCTGACCTCTTTCGACGCCACACTGAATTTATGGTGGAACAAGGGGCCATGGACCATATCGTATTATCGAAAATTTCCCGGGAAATCGCTTAACGGATATCAAGTGAATAAAGCAGAGAACATGGATATGTTACAACTCGAATACCGGCCCGACCGACATTGGAGTTTTGGAATCGCATGGTGGTATATGTTCGACAAGAAAGGAGGCCGATACCCTTATTGGAATTATTCTCCCGTGGCAAATCTTTATATCGACCGATATATAAAAGACAGCAGTAACATGGTGACGCTGAGCGCATGCTACACCGCCGACTTCGGCGCTCTGTTCAAACGCAACACCAACCGTAGCCTCAACAATACCGACAGCAATAATTCCCTGCTCAAAAACTAACACGGAGTGGAGGCATCCCTGCCTCCACCTTTCATACTTTGAAATGATTCTGGCCCGTAACTCTTGAAATCATATAGCCATGCGCTTCCCCTTCATAAAACAGCACGACAGTATGGAATGCGGTGTGGCATGCCTCGCCATGATTCTGCAGTGGTATGGCCTGCGCACATCGCTCCGCTCGGTGGCCGACGAATGTCCGCCTACTTCCGAAGGTGTGTCGCTTTCGGCTCTGGCCCGGACCGCACGCCGCTATGGCATGGATGCCGTAGCGGCGCGTGCCACAGTCAGCGAGCTTGCCGGATCGACTCTGCCGGCGATAATCCACTGGCGCCAGAACCATTTTGCGGTGCTGTACAGGGTGTCGGGCAACGGCAAACGTTTTTATGTGAGTGATCCGGCAAAAGGTCTGGTATGCTACAAAGCCGCCGAATTCGAAGCCGGATGGCTCAGTACCGCATCGCAGGGCCAGCCAAAAGGTATCGCGCTGTTTCTGGCCCCGGGCAAAGATTTCAACAGCGAGGCCGGCTTGGCCGACGGAGGCGAACGACGGTCGTTCGGCTTTCTGATGTCGTACCTGCGCCTTTACAGACGTTACTTCATACATATTCTCGCCGGTCTGCTTCTGGGGTGCATTCTACAGCTGATTATGCCCTTTCTTACCCAGGCAATAGTAGATGCCGGCATAAAAAACAGCGACATTCAGCTGATATGGCTCATTCTGCTCGGCGAACTGATGATTGTTACCGGACGCACAGCCACCGACTTCATACGCCGATGGCTGCTGCTGCACATTTCGATGCGGATAAACATATCGCTGGTGAGCGACTTTTTTATAAAACTGCTGCGACTGCCGATGGCGTTTTTCGACACACGCAAGACGGGCGACCTGCTTCAGCGTATGCAGGATCACGGCAGAGTTCAACAGTTTCTTACCGGACAGGTTCTGGGCATTGTGTTCTCCTTACTCAGCTTTTTTATTTTCGGCGCGGTGCTGCTGGTGTACAGCAGCACGATTTTCGCCGTGTTCCTGATTGGCAGCATTGTTTACGCGCTATGGATAGCATCATTCCTGAACCGCCGGAAGATTCTCGACTACGAACTTTTCGAACAGCAGGCGCAGAACCAGAACTATACCTACCAGTTTATTTCCTCGATGCAGGAGATAAAGCTTCAGGACTGTGAACGCCGACGCCGCTGGGAATGGGAAGACGTTCAGGCCGACCTCTTCGCCGTGCAGATGAAAAGCATGAAAATGCAGCAGAGTCAGGAGGCCGGCTCGATTTTCATAAACGAGGTCAAGAACATTGTTATTACCGTGCTGGCAGCAACGGCTGTTATCAACGGTCAGATGACTCTTGGCTCGATGCTGGCGGTACAATATATCATCGGACAGCTGAATTCGCCGGTTGAGCAGCTGATGTCGTTCATATATTCGCTGCAGGACGTAAGAATTTCGCTTGAGCGCATCAACGAAATCCATCAGGGCAAAGACGAGGAGTCCGACCGCCGACAGCTTGCGGCATTCCCCGACGGCGCCCGGAAGAACATCGTTATCGAACATCTCTGTTTCCGGTATGACAAGTTCGCGCCCGCCCTTACTCTCGACGACATATGCATGGAAATCGCCGCCGGACGCACCACTGCCATTGGCGGAGCATCGGGCAGCGGCAAGACAACTCTGATTAAACTGATGTTAGGATATTATAGCCCTGAATCAGGACACATCTCAGCTGCCGGACGCAATATCAGCGACTACAGTCTGAAATGGTGGCGCCGGCAGTGCGGCACCGTCATGCAGGACGGCGTGATTTTCTCCGAATCCATTGCCCGGAACATTGCCGTGGACGACAACGAGATAGACCCTGTCAGGCTTGAAAGCGCCGCCCGTCTGGCCTGCATACACGAATACGCCGAAAGCCTTCCGCTGCGCTACAACACACGCATCGGTCGCGATGGAATGGGACTGAGCCAGGGCCAGAAGCAACGTATTCTCATTGCCCGTGCGGTGTACCGCAATCCCGACTTCATTTTTCTCGACGAGGCCACAAACGCGCTTGATGCCAGAAACGAGCGTGTGATTGTGGAGAACCTTGAGGAGTTTTACCGGGGGCGGACCGTTGTGGTAGTGGCACACCGACTCTCGACGGTAAAGAATGCCGACAGGATAGTTGTTCTCGACGGCGGCCGCATTGCCGAACAGGGCACTCACAGCGAACTGATTGCACGGCGCGGTGCCTACTACACTCTTGTTAAAAACCAGCTTGAACTCGGAAACTGATGGAAAACGAACGCAACCCGATAGAACTGCGGTCGAAGAAGCTGCAGACCGTAATGCGCCGCATTCCCCGCAGCCTGCTGTGGTGGAACGCCGCCGTAATAACAATTATTTCCGCAGCCCTGCTGACTGCCTGCTTTTTGATTTAACGGAGTGGAGGGTGGAAGAACCTACAACAAAGCCGGACACCCTGGAGTGCCCGGCTTCGCGTTCTATAATATAAGTCTAACTATTTCACTAATACCTTGGCGCTACATTCGCCCGCACGGACTATGTATGCGCCGGCAGGAAGTGATATGACAATGTCATCTGCCGCAGGCTGCATAGCCGCTATCGTTCCATCGAGACGATACACGGCAACCTCCCTACCCGATGCTCCTATTACTCTGACTCCGCCATCAACAGCTTCTATCATAACCTCGGCCGCAACAGCATTTCCGCTTATCCCAGAGTCTTTGTCGTTGCGTATGCTTATGTTGTCGAGCACAAGCACAGTATTGGCCATCGTCGACTTGCCACGGAACCAAAGCTGTACTCCCCGTTTGCCTGCATAAGCGGTAAGCGGTAAATGTATACGCGCAATCCTGCTGTCAAGCGGTACGTTGTAAGCTGCCACATTGTCGCGTCGGCCATCGGAAAGCACATCAATTTCCATTATGAAATTGCCCGAATCGAGATACATGTCGGCCTCAAGCACAGGATTCTCCGCACCTTCGAACGAAATCTTTCCCGTGTAAACCGACGACTCGCCGTCAACCCCGTTACAGACAAATACCACAGATCCGTTGTCCCCGTCAAGGCCCAGACGGTCGTTAAGCGAGAAATAAGCGAAATCGTTCGACTCAAGTCCCCAGTAATAACTCGGCACTCCACTGGCGAAGCTTTCAACGAACGGAAGTTCATAGTCAGGTCCGACAATGATCTTTGGCGACACTGTAAGTATACCCGCTCCTCTGGAGTTCTTTGCCACGATAGCATAAGCCAGGTCGTACTGCTCGCCATAATCGGCAAACATGTCGGAACAAGTGGTTGCCCTGATATTGTCGGCAATAACCTCGCCATCATTGCGCTGCACTGTATAATACAGCTGGTCGACATCGACATAGCCGCCATGGACTCCCGTTGCGGCAGGCGACCACGACAATACTGCATTACCGTCTTTTTCCACAAGAGTGACGTTCTCAACCGCGCCGGGAGCGTCAATGCCCACATACACCATAGCCTCTGCCGGATAACCCGGTCCCTGGCTGGAATATGCCACAGCCTCATAGAAGTGCAAGCCTTCAGGCACATCATTGTCATCGAAGTTCAGTGTTGCGCCGGGAGCCACATCCGACCATGTCTTCAGAACAGCTTTATCGCGGCGAAGCTCCATCCGCTCTATCGCAGCAAGCGGCTTTCCTTCGTATGTAGCGGTAGGAGCAACCAGGTCCACATGCGATGCCAGTGCGCCTTTTTCACCGGCCACAGCCTCTATGGAAGCAGCGGCCGGAGCCTTTACCGAACCGATTTCCTCTATAAGCAGATCGGTTATATTCATCCAGCCATGTCTGGCTTCCGTGCCGGTATGTATGCCGAAGAAATAAAAGCCGTCGGATTCCACTGTGAACGAGGCACTACGGTCACATCCCTCGCTCGTAACTTCGGTTTTTTCAATGAGACGGGTAGTCATAGCAGTGGAAACCGCTGCATCACCCATAGCCACATCGAAGTTTTGCGTATATAGTCTCGAATCGCCCACTGCTGAAATATTCAGTCGGTAAACCTTGTCTTTGAACATCCGTACAGCTGGTGTTATCACCCAGTCGTCAGCATCCTGGTCGCATGTCGAAGCAAAGTATTCGAGAACAGGCGACCACCCGTTCAAGGCCCATTTGCAGCCATCGTTGTTGCAGTCTTCAATGGTATAGAGGTCAAGGGCATCGGTCCGCCTGAAATCCTCATGATAAGGCACACTTACGGCCTGCCCTGCAATCAGACTGTTCGATACTGCCTCGGCAGAACGTACATCTCCGTTGCATACTGTCACACCATAGCGATAGCTGCACAGTTCTTCAGTGTCGACATCATCAATCAATGTGGTGGCATCGAGTTTAGCGGCCACTGTCTGCTGATGCGGATAACGCACAATTTCATAACGAAGATCAGCTATGCTGAAATGACCCTCGGTTTCTGCTTTATCCGGAGCGTGCCAATCGAGCTGCATTTTGCCACCGACGGCGCTCAGTATCACTTCGTCGGCAACTCCCGGAACGGCATAGCCGATATACTTGCGCTTATATGCCGCAACAGACTTTCCGGCGGCATTCGACAGCACCACCTTTACAAGATACTCTCCTGATTTATTTACATTTATCTCATCTGTAGTGACTTTAGTACCTGCCGGTACAGCACCACTGGCAATTTCATTATCGCCAAACGATACGGTATAACCGACCAGACCGTCAAGAGGTTTTCCAGACTCAGACAATGCGGGGACATCGAAGCTTACCCTGCCTTTCAGAGGTTCAGCGTCGAAGTCGAGTGTGAGATTTTCAGCTGCCGACGGAATCTCTGTCTGAACCGGACTGTCAGCTTTCAGATACAGCCCTGTAAACTGCTCGCCGTTGGGGAATTCGGCCAGAAGTATGGTCGAGGCATTGTCAAGGTCAATTTCATACACGCCCGAACCGGCCTCGGCGCTGGCGGCCCAGTATGTTTTGCCGCTGGCCGGATCGCACACTGCGCCCTGATAGCCTTTAAGCTGCAGGCCGAGGTCGCCGATTTCGGTGAACACGCCTGTGGTCTTGTCGATTCTTACAAGCATTCCCGACTTGAGTATGCCGTACAACACTCCCTGAGGAGTGGCGAACATACACTCCGGATAGTCTCCCTGGCCAAGGTCGGCTATTTCGGTCAGACTGTGGCCGGCATAGTCGACTGTGGCTATACGCCTGGTCTGTTTCGTGGTGGTGAAGCAACCGTAGGTCTTGCCGTCGGTGGAGTCATAGGCCACTGAAAGCGCGGCCATCTCCATGAATGCAGGAAACATGAGTTTGTCTTCATGGATGCATTCCCAGGTTTCGGCATCGAACGTGCGGTGGTCCATCATGTTTACAATCTCATACCTGCCATCGGCATACACGGCGCCGTTGACTCCACGGATACGGTCATCAATCTTGACTGCGGTGAGATTCAAATCGAAATCAGGGGTAAAGCTGTAAATGCCCACAGGGGTGACATCGCCTTCCGATGTCGCCATATTACCGTAAATGCGCACATCTCCGACAGGGGGTTCCTGGCCGGTCTTTGTTCTTATGAAAAGTCCGGTGGCCTGCTCGCCGTTGGGGAATTCGGCCAGAAGTATGGTCGAGGCATTGTCGAGGTCAATTTCATATACGCCCGAACCGGCCTCGGCGCTGGCGGCCCAGTATGTCTTGCCGCTGGCCGGATCGCACACCGCGCCCTGATAGCCTTTAAGCTGCAGGCCGAGGTCGCCGACTTCGGTGAACGCGCCTGTGGTCTTGTCGATTCTTACAAGCATTCCCGATTTGAGTATGCCGTACAACACTCCCTGAGGAGTGGCGAACATACACTCCGGATAGTCTCCCTGGCCAAGGTCGGCTATTTCGGTCAGACTGTGGCCGGCATAGTCGACTGTGGCTATACGCCTGGTCTGTTTCGTGGTGGTGAAGCAACCGTAGGTCTTGCCGTCGGTGGAGTCATAGGCCACTGAAAGCGCGGCCATCTCCATGAATGCAGGAAACATGAGTTTGTCTTCATGGATGCATTCCCAGGTTTCGGCATCGAACGTGCGGTGGTCCATCATGTTTACAATCTCATACCTGCCATCGGCATACACGGCGCCGTTGACTCCACGGATACGGTCATCAATCTTGACTGCGGTGAGATTCAAATCGAAATCAGGGGTAAAGCTGTAAATGCCCACAGGGGTGACATCGCCTTCCGATGTTGCTATATTGCAATAAATCAGCGGAAGGTTCTCTGTGTCGGCAGAGGCAGCATTCCCATTTACATCTTCTGGCGCTACAGGTGCCTCCGGAGCTCTTCCCGAACTACCCGACTGTCCTGCCGACAATATGCCGGACATAGCCGCCACAACAACAGCCAGCATCACGGAGACTGTTTTGTAGAAATAATTTTTTTTCATAGCACTGTTATCTATTTAATAGCGATTTTTTCAACTCTGTTTCCTACCCGTACCACATATATGCCGGCGCCCGGGCGAAGCACTACTGTAGCTGGCATCGCAGCCGAACAATACAGCTCACGGCCATCGACCGACGAAATGCATCCGGCAAGTCCCGAGGCGCCATCGATACAAAGCATGCCATCGACAACGCTGATGGTTACCCTGCCATCTTCTGCGGCCGGACGGCACACCGCACCGGCCCCGACAACGAGCGTTTCCGACGGACGCGACTCGCCTATATCATACACAGCAGTAACATTGTAGTCGGCACCGGCTGCGGCAAGCTGTTCGCTGAACTCACATTTTTCCAATGGCATGTCGTTTATCCGCACAGCATTACGATATATGTTGTATCCCTGAAGCACCGCTCCCTCGAGATTTTCCATGGAGTACCTGAAATCATCGACCATAAATGCGAAACGACCGGCCGATATGCAGTGGATAGCAAAATAACGTGCTCCCTCAGGAAGTTCGGCCTCGACCTTGGTCCACTCACCCGGCACCTTGTCATCGGCCAGCAGCTGAATGAAATCGCCCGGTCCGGTACCTTCAGTCGAATAATAAAGCTCATAGCTCTCATGACCCTTAGCTGCGACATCGACACTGCGGCAATAAAAACTTATGGTCTGGGCCGCACCGGACAGACAGGGCGAGATAAGCCAGTCGTCGGATATTGCCCCGGAGGCCTGGAACGAAACAAACATCTGATTGCCCGAGTGCGGCGTCCATTTGGTAGGCGAGCCATCGGGATTCCTGTAGTTCACTCCCGATTCCGGAGCGTTGAACACAATGAATGCCTTGGGATCAATGGCATTGGGGAAATTCCGGTAACCGCCGGCTCCATCACCTATGCCGAATGTACGCGCACCATCGCCATCAACCATTGTCCAGTCGCCCACATTTTTGATTGCAAACGCTTTGTAGCTTTCGAGGTCGTCATCGATATATACATTACCCAGATTACGGGTGTCGGGGGCTGTCCAGCCAATATCCACACGACCGTTGTCAGCCATGGTTCCGGTCAAGGATTCCGGAACAGGCAGCTGGCTATGCTTCACTCTTATTGTCATCGAATCGCTGGTGTCGTTGCTTTCATCCGTATCGCCGGGCAGGTTCACCCTCACATATACATCGATTGACTCCGGATCGAATACCGATGCCTCAAGTTCGATATCAATATCAGCGCCCTCGAACGGCTTCAGAGCCGGACCGTCTGATACCACCGCCACTTCCCTGCCGTTTTTATACAGGCTTACTTCATAAGTTCCGGCGGCAACATCGGCATAACCGAAGTTGTCGATATGCGCTGTGAGTGTTCGGGTCTGTCCGGAGGTCATTGAACTTAAAGAATACATGGAGGCTGCCAGGTCTTTTTCTTTACCTTCCTCAATGATTACATTATCGATTGACGCTCCAACCATGCCGTTTTCGCTGCATACGCGGAAACGAATGCGTATGAACGGCTGGTTACAGAACGGACTCAGGTCGAGTGAACGGCTGCACCAGCCGTCTCTTCCGCTTATATTCCGGAAATCAATCCGGTCGACCTCGGTCTCTCCGCCATCCGGCAACATCACCAGAACCGACAACACTGTGGCTGCTCCCGATTCAGAGGAATAACTGTATTGGAGTATCGGTTTGTGCGTGCTGCTGATGTCGATTTTTCCCGACATCAGCGATGCTTCCACTTCACCTTCATTGGCCAACGGCTTATATGTGGCACAGCCCGGTTCTCCGTCACAGCCATTGCCCGGATCAAGATTAAAGGCGCGAGTGCCAATCCGGGCGATTTCCCAGTAACTGTTGTCAAGATGCCCGTTGTAGAATGTCTCGTGGAAAGGTGTATGGTAAGGGTCACCGACAACTACTACATCCGACACACCAATCGCACCGACTCCAGCCTCGCTTACAGCCGCTACAATATACTGCAGCATGGCCTGCCGACCCGAATAGTCGGTCTCATCAATACAGAAGGTCGTACCCTCTGTCATGGCCACATTCTCTTTTCTGGTGTTGAGAACCAGATAGGAAAGACAGTCAGGATTGATGTATCCGCCATTGGCGCCCTTTTTGGGAGCGGTCCACTCGATGCGTATTTTACCGTTGTCATAAAAAGCCTTTACATCGGTCGGGGCCATGGGAACATCAACGCCCACATAAGCCTCTGCCCTGCATGGCAGGCCCTGGCCTGCACTGTTTACGGCCCGCAGCTCATAGACAGTCTCTCCGGCTTCGGCTTCAACGTCGACATACACCGCCTGTATCGCTCCAGCTCCGACTGTGGCATTGCCTATGAACTCGCCGTTGCGATACACGGCCACATAGTCGACCTGTTGCAGCTTTGAGCCGTTTATTGCCTGAGTCGGCAAAGTAAACCGTATCTCAGCCTTATTTTGTCCATCGGGGTCAGGTGTCACTTCCACATCGGTTACTGCACGCGGAGCCAGTGCCGACGGCCCTTCCTCTACAATAATCGACCTTAGGGCCAGTGCACATGCTCCTCCAGATGCAGAACCCGACAACGACAGGAACATCCTGCCGCTGTCCGAGGGATAGATATAGCTTTCGTAGTCGGCAAATTCGCTGCCCTCCACAACTATGTCGCCGAACTGGAGTCCACCAGACCCGTTGTGAGAAATCGACTTGCCGCTGCTTACAGTCAGAGGCACCTGTGCGCCATTCTGTTCTGAGGCACTTAACACAATCCTGTAGGCGCAGTCGGTGTCGAGCATGAATGCAGGAGTAAAAATACTCGCCTCGCCGCCGGTATATTCGAACAGACAGTTCTCGCTGTCATGGCTCCAGCCATATATGCCCCGGCTTTCCGCAACCATGGTCATGGCTCCGTCTTTGTCGAACGCCGAATGCCACGGCAACGTCATCTCCGGGCCTACCGCCACATAGTCGCTCATGGCCGACGAGCCTGCATTAGCATGCGACTGCGGTATGATTTCATAACGGTACACTGCATATTTCTTGTCGGACAGGCGCTGCGAGAATTCATTCTTTCTCAGTCCGGAGCTGATTGTAAGGGCTCCCGGATAACGCAATATGCGGTAGGATATGTCGGATTTGTCCAGAAATCCTCCGTTCTTGCTTTCGTCCGGCGTATCCCATGACAGCCTTACCGTATTTCCATCCGTAACCGATGTGATAAGATTCCTTACCGATGCCGGGGCATCGAATCCGGCAAATGAACGAAGTTGTGCCACCTTTCCCGCCCCGGCATCGTTATGTACCGACACACGAATGTCGAGCACTCCTACCGGGAACGATGCAGGCAACTCCACGAGCGCATCGGGCATAGCCTGCCCTGAGGCAAACACTGTGTTGTTAACAAACACCCTATAGCTGTGGCTGCCTGTAAGAATAGACCCGCCTGTCGTGGTCTGCGGCATACGGAATGAAATAGTGCCATCGGTGGCATTGCCATCCAGTTCCACCGTGAGTTCCGACACCGCCTCAGGAGCTGAAGGTTTCCACGGACTTTGTTCGATGAAGGCCCCCGCCGCACCGTCGCGGGTCGAGAATGAGCGTATGATACGGGCGGCGCCGGTCTGCAGGTTCAATTCGTATAATCCGGAGATACCTTCCGAATTGCAGCCCAGCCAATAGGCTCTTCCACTTTGCAGGTCGCACACGGCTGTCTGGTTGTATTTGGGTCTGAATCCAAGTGGCCCGACCTTCTGCCTGTCGCCAGTGGTTTTGTCGATACTATAAAGGTTCCCGTCTGACGCCACACCGTATATCTGTCCGGACGGAGTGGCTATGATTCCGAAATAAATCACAGTGCCACAGTCGGACAACGGCACCGAGGTGTGAGTATCATAATCGATATAGCCAAACATGTATTTTGTTCCGATGGCATCGGGAAAACACCCGTAAACATAACCTGTCTCGGGGTCAAACGCAACATCAAGGGCGGTATTGCTCAGGTCGGGAAGATATTCACTCCTGACCATGGTCCAGTTGCTTACATCATATTCATAATAGCTGAAATTATCCGAATTGTTTATCGAACCCACAAAGCGATAAATGCCGTTGTCGTAGTATCCTCCTCCCATGGCCTGTATATGGTCGTTGAGCGAAAGCTTTTCCATATAGCCGTTTGAGGCATTAATGGTGTACATTCCATATTCATTGGGATTCTCGCTGTTTCTGTAGTAGATACTTGCCACTATAGGTGGTCCGGAAGCATCCTTGTCTGGAATCAGACCTACAGCTTCGGTCTGAACACCCGATGGCTTGAGCAGCGCATGGTCGCCTTCTCGCTCTCCGACACCTCGGCCAGCCATGACACCCATAGCTGCAACCAGTAGTGTTCCTGATACTAAATAACGCTTTTTCATGTAGGAAATGATTTATAAATGATTTTATGAAATGATTCGAACCGGTTTTCGACAAACAGCTACCCGGTCCAACACTTGATTGTTATCCAACTGCTATTCGCAAATTTAATTAATATATTTTAATGTTTTATAACTACCCCCCCCATTTTTAATTTTTATTAACACATGTATATAAATGAGTAACTATTCAGCGAAAACAAAGGATACGAAGATTTAGCTCATCAGTTTAGACGAGTGCCAATATAGCCTCCAGAGG
>JAIDBM010000350.1 GCA_029056365.1 Muribaculaceae bacterium
AACGCGCTGTTAAGGTTGGTGCATTCGCCGTGGGCATAGTCGTAGCCAAGGTTGAGGTTGGCACGTAGCTCACGCAGGAAGGGCATCTTCAGGTCGAGCTGGAGGTTGCCTATCGACTGCCATACGTTCGACTTGCTGGAATAGTCATCGATAAGCGACACCGGGTTTACTGCATAAATGTCGCTCACTGCGGTACCTGCGACACCCGGGCCGATTACTGCGCCGGCCGAGTTGTAGCTGGTCCAGTTGTTGAGCATATTGCCTTCGGGGTTTTTCACCGGGAGAGTGGGATTGAACGAAACGGCGTTGCCGAGCGGTCCGTCCGAATGGTTGTAATTGTTACGTACGTATGCGGCCTTGATGTTGGCGTTAACCATGAGCAGGTCGTCGAAGAAAGTGGGGTTCATGCTGTAGCCGGCGCTTACACGCTCCATCGACGACTTGCGCATGATACCCTGGTTGTTGGTATAACCGATTGATGCATGGTAAGGCACAACACCGGCAGTACCGCCTATGCTGAGGCTATAGTCCTGCGAGAACGAAGTGCGGAGTACCTCTTTCTGCCAGTCGGTGTTGTAAACTACACGCTCGCCGTTTACCATCTGACCTATGGCAGCCGCCTGGGCGGTGAGATTGCCGTTCTCGTCATATCGGCCGTAAGTGTTGTAGATGAAGTCGGCGAACTCGTTGCCGTCCATCATGTTCATATAGTTGCGCGGAGTGTTCACGAAGAAGTTGGCCGCAAAGCTTACCTGAGGCTTGCCGCTTTTGCCTTTTTTGGTGGTGATGATGATTACACCGTTCGAAGCGCGGCTACCGTAGATGGCGGTTGCCGATGCGTCCTTGAGGATGGTCATCGATTCGATGCTCTCGGGGCTGACGAGCGACAGTGCGTTGGACGAACCGGTTATATTCTGGCTATTCATCGGCACACCGTCGATCACAATCAGAGGTTCGTTGGAAGCCGACAGAGAGGCGCCGCCACGAATCTGAATCGAGGCTCCGCCCTGGGGGCTGCCGCCATCGGTGGTAACTACCACACCGGGGCTTGCGCCTACCAGAAGGTCCTGGGCCGAAGTGGCCAGACCGGCCTCAACATCGCCGGGCTTGACTGTCGCTACCGAACCGGTGGCATCGGATTTCTTTACGCGTCCGTAGCCTACAACCACGAATTCATCGAGGACTTCGGTATCAGACTTGAGGTTTACATCAATGCGGGTGCGGCCGTCCACAGCAATAGTCTGGGGATTGCAGCCTACAAGCGAGTAAACCAGCTTGGCATTGGGCGATACCTGGATTTCGTAGTTACCATCGAAGTCGGTGGTAACACCTGTGGTGGGCTGACCCTCCAGAGCCACGGTGGCACCGATTGCCGGTTCACCCTCAGCGTCGTATACCACGCCGCTGACCGTGATTTTTTGCGCTAAAGCGGGAAAACCGAGGCAAAGCACCATAACAAGCGCGAGCCAGGCTTTCCGGTTCATTTGCAGACAAATGTTCTTCATGCAAGTTTTGTTTTTAAGTTTGACGTATTTATGTTTTGTTTTATGTTCTGCTTAAAGTCATGTGATTCCGAGCCATGATGCCGCTACACAACAATTCGCTCCGGCAGGCGGCTGGACAACCGCGCCGAGGCTTTACAGCGGTGCGCAACAATTTGCAATACGTCTGGCATCAGATCTTCCGTAAGAATAAAATAGTCTTGTATAATCTCTAAAATATATAAGAATCACGCATCGGAAAAACCGCCGTTTCAGGCGCTCTATCCTTTTTGCTCCGCAAAATAAACTAAAATTTTTGTAACCACACACTTTTTAACCCAAAATTTCCCCCTCTCTCCCATTTTTAACATTTAAATGTTAATTTAACAACCCCGGAGTGGAGGCATCCCTGCCTCCATAGTTCCACACCGGACCGACAGCGCACAAATCACCCCACAGCTCCACACCTCACCGACAGAGCAAGGGACCACATCCCTGCCTTCACTCCGTCTACTTCTTCAGGGCCCGTACGGCCAGGGAATATACCGCGGCGCCGAAACCGCTGATGCTGCCGGCGCACACCGGAGCGATGAGCGACTGCCGGCGCAGCTGCTCACGCGCGAACACATTACTGAGATGAACCTCAACCACCGGAACCGGAATAGCTGCCACAGCATCGGCTATGGCAAGCGATGTGTGGGTATAGGCCGCAGCATTCAGAACTATGCCGTCGAGCCGTTCCTCTTCATAACCAAGACGCTGAATCTCGCTCACAAGAGCGCCTTCGCTGTTCGACTGAAAGAACAGGAACTCAACATCGGCGAACTCCTCACGCAACGAAAGCTCGATGTCGTGCAAAGTCCGATGCCCGTAGATTTCGGGCTGGCGCCGTCCCAGCAGATTCATGTTGGGACCATTTACAACAGCTATCTTCATCAGTGCTTCAGCTCTACTTTCGTTGTAGGAGGCAATTCGTTGTTTCGCCTGTCGACGGCCTCGACCACTTCATGGGCAAGATGCATGAACGAATGAGCGGCCACGCTGTCGCCAAGTGCTATAGGCTCGCCGTTGTCGCTGCGCTCGCCCACGGCGGCAACCAGCGGAACACATGCCAGCAAGGGCACGTTGTATTCCTCGGCCAGACGCCGGGCACCACCGTTTCCGAATATATAGTATCTCTCATCGGGGTGAGCCTCGGGCGTGAACCAGGCCATGTTTTCAACGATACCGAGCACAGGCACATTGATTTTACTGTCGGCGAACATAGCCAGGCCCTTGCGTGCATCGGCCAGCGCCACTTCCTGAGGCGTCGACACTATAACCACACCGGTTATGCCGAGTGTCTGCACCAGGGTCAGATGTATGTCGCTTGTGCCCGGAGGCATATCGATAAGAAAATAATCGAGCTCGCCCCAGTCGGCCTGCTCTATGAGCTGCTTTATGGCGTTAGAGGCCATGGCGCCGCGCCATACCACAGCATTGGCAGGGTCGACCAGCAACCCGATCGACAGCAGCTTCACACCATACTTCTCCACCGGAATTATCAGATTGCGGCCATCAACCTCGTGCATGAACACCTCGGCGCCTTCAATGCCGAACATCTTGGGTACCGACGGACCGAATATGTCGGCATCAAGCAGACCTACCTTGTATCCCTCACGGGCAAGGGCCACAGCCAGATTGGCGGCAACAGTGCTTTTGCCCACGCCACCTTTTCCCGACGACACCCCCACGATGTTCTTCACCTGGGGCAATGCCTTGGGCCGGGGAGCCGGAGCCGCCTGACGGGTTTCGGCCCTGACACTCACTTCGGCATCTTCGGAGGCGAAAGTCTTGACAGCGGTCTCGGCCGCCTTGACAACCGATTTCAGAAACGGATCGGTAGGACGGTCGAACATTATCGAGAAACTCACCTTGTGTCCGTCGATTCGGATGTCGTCGGCGAGCATTCCGTTTTCAACAATATTCTTTCCAGTGCCCGGGTAGCGCACGGTGCGGAGGGCGTCGATAATAAGCGCCGGATAAAGCTCCTGTTTCATCTGTGGCTGAATTATTTTTTATTTTTTTCGAGCAGCTGCGGGCATTCGATATAACCGCGCGAGTAGCTCCGGTATGTGTCGTGTTCTATTTCAATATCGGGTTCGGCGAGAATGCCTTCGGCCGGGAGTTCAAAGCTAAGATATTTGATGGTAAGTCCGCGGTCGAGCCACTGCCGTTCGTAATGGGTGCGTATTTCAGTGAGCGGTCCCTGCAGACCTTCCTCGGCATAAAGGTCGGCGCTTCCGCTCAGCAACGGCAGACGGTTCAGCGCCACCATCTCGCTTGTGTATGTGTAAAGGAACGGACTGTCGGTTTTGAGATTAATCACTCCGCCGGGTTTGAGCACCTTGCGATACAGCTCCATAAAGCGGGTGGATGTGAGGCGTTTGCGCACCTTTTTCATCTGCGGGTCCGGGAATGTAATCCATATTTCGCTCACTTCGCCTGGTGCGAAAAAGCGGTCTAAAAGCTCGATGCTTGTACGCAGAAACGCCACATTCGACATGCCGTCGCGTTCGGCCTGCGTGGCGCCCGACCACATGCGGGCCCCCTTTATGTCTATTCCTATGAAATTACGGTCGGGGAAACGCCCGGCCAGACCAACCGTGTATTCTCCCTTACCGCACCCGAGTTCAAGCGTTATAGGATTAGGGTTGCCGAACACATCTTCGTTCCATCGTCCGCGCAAAGGAAAACCTTCGGCCTCCAGTCGGGCAAAAGGATATTCGTAGACGAAGCCGATCTGCTTCATATCCGCGAATTTACGTAATTTATTCTTTCCCATTCCGTTCCGGTTTATTTTCTACCAAGCTTAAGTGAGGCCACATTGCCGTCGGCAAGCTGCACCCGCACAAGATATATACGCGACTGCCATGCCGAGGTGTCGATCGAAGCGCCGGCCTCGCCGGACACATCGGCAACGGTGAGTCTGACTCCTGCCACATCGTAGATTTCAAGCACATCGGCATCGAGTCCGCCGAAGTCCACCTTGAGTTCATGGCCGTCGAAACAGCCGCGCACCTTATTCCGGGGCGAGAGCATTATATCCGATTCGGATGTAGTGTTTATAACCGTGAAGTTCTTCCACTGGTCGGCGGTGGCAAACGCCGAATACATGGCGTCGAGCACACGCAGTGTCACCGAAGGCTGGTCGACTCCGGCCCACACGTTCCGGCCAAGTTCCGGCACAATGTCGAGCTGCTCGGCATTTATGTCGGCCAGACCGGTCATGCCGGCCATGGCCCTGTCGCCGATACGCTCAAGCGACGACGGAAGCACCATTGCGCTTGTAGCGGTATTTCCGCTGAACGCATAGTCGCCTATTTCAGAAACGCCCTCGCCGATGAGTTCTCCGGCATCCACTCCGGCCACACCTTTGAGCACGTACGGGTTTATTACGGCACATGCGACAGGCATATTGACCGAAACCAGAGATGCGCACTCGAAAAACGAGCCTTCGCCCAGACTGGCCACACTGGCAGGAAGTTTTACTTCGGCAAGCTGGCCGCATTGCGAGAACGCCCAGTCGCCAAGCTCCGGCAAGTTCCGGCACGATGAAAGGTCGGCCGCCACAAGGCCGCTGCGGCAAAATGCCGAAGCTCCTACAGCTACCAGCGACTGCGGGAATGTAAACGCGCCAAGTGATGTGCAGCCCGCGAATGCGTTACGCCCGATTTCCGACAGCGATGCGCCCAGACGCACGTCCGACAGCGACACACATTCGGTAAAGGCATATTCGCCTACGACCTTTACCGATGGCGCGGCAACCGACTCAAGGGCATCGCATGCCGCGAATGCTCCGGCCGAAACCGCGTCTGCGGCTATGTTTGCCGAAACAAGCCTGCGGCAGGAGGCGAACGCGCCCTCTCCGATTATGCAGCCCGACGGAATATCTATGCTTTCAAGCTGTGTGCCGGCAAAGGCGCCGTTGCCAATCCGCAACGCCACCGGCTCCGCGCCATTGGCGCGTCCAAGCTTCACGCTCCCGAGCTGCGAGCCGGCAAAGGCACCGGCAGGTATCTCATTGCCTTCGTAGCGCATGAGCTGTTTCAGCGGCGCACCCTCATAGGGTTCGATCGACACAGCCGAAAGGTCAAGCGTATGCAACGCAGGCATTTCATCGGCAATAAAGAAGATGTCGCGGGCATCAATGGCTCCGCTTAGCGTAAGTTCTGTGATTTCAGCAGGATTGTCGATCATCGACGACAATCCGCCCGGAACTGCATTCACTCCCACAGCCGAAGCCTGAATCACAGCCGAAGCCGCCATAACAGCGGCTGCAATATTTCTGAACATAATTTTTTGTGTTTCTAAACCATATGCATATGCGCATATTACATGCAAAGTTAGCAAAAAGGATACAACCCCGCAACATTATCATGCCGCTTCTTAACAATTTTCATAATATCAGGCTCTAAATCGTGTCCGGCTAAGGCGAATTACTGTCTATGTCACGAATATTCAGATTTTTTTGCTAACTTTGCGACTGAACCGCCGCTCCAGAGCGGGCGTTTAGATAATTTGTAATCAAAAACACTTAATTATAATGGGAAACTTCATCAAGGAATTCAAGGAATTCGCCATGAAAGGAAATGTCATTGACATGGCGGTAGGCGTCATCATCGGCGGAGCATTCGGCAAAATAGTCAGCTCGCTGGTCAACGACATCATAATGCCCGGAATAGGAGTACTTACCGGCGGACTCAACTTCAGCGAAAACAAATTCGTGATAAAACAGGCCGTGATGAACGGCACCGAAACAGTCACTCCCGAAGTGGCCATAACCTGGGGCGCATTCGTACAGACTGTGTTCGACTTCCTGATTATCGCATTCTGCATTTTCGTGGCAATAAAAATGATCAACAAGCTCAAGAAAGCCAAGGAAGAAGAAGCCGCAGCTCCCGCCCCGTCCGGACCGACCCAGGAAGAACTGCTGGCCGAAATCCGCGACCTGCTCAAAAAAGACCTCGAAAAGAACTGATGCGGCCGATATTCCTGATAGGCCTGCCAGGCTGCGGCAAGAGTACGTTAGGACGGGCGCTCGCCGACAAAGGCTATGCATTTGCCGATGTCGACGAGGCTGTGGAACTTCGCTGTGGCCGAACGGTGGCCGAAGTGATAAACAACCACGGCATCGACACCTTCCGCAGCATGGAAACCGAGGAACTGCGCCGTCTTGCCGCCAGCGGCACACGGATAATAGCCTGCGGCGGCGGCACGCCATGCCACTCCGGCAATATGGAATACATGAACAGCACCGGAGCAACCGTGCTGCTCCAATGCCACCGCGACAGACTTATCCGACGCTTAGGCGAAGCCGGCGGAACACGGCCCATGTTTGCCATGATGGAACACGACCATGACGCCATAAATCGCAAAATCGATGAAATTTCCGCCATCAGGGCCCCATTCTACTCGCAGGCTTCGGCTACTTTCGATTCATCCCTGCTTGAAAACCGCGATGAAATCGAAGAAACCACAAACAAGTTCTCAGAATTAATCAGAACACTGTCGGCCGACAGATAGCAGGCTCCACTCATGAACGACCCCACGCCACTGGAAATGCTGCTGCAGGCAGCAGCAACCGCCCGGACCGTAAGCATCGGACTCCCGGCATCAACCTCTTACTCCGAAAAACGTTTTCCGCTCACCCCTGAAGCCGCCGCCGTACTGGTCGAACGGGGTTACTCGGTAAGAATGCAGACCGGTGCCGCAGCGAGCATCCACTATTCCGATGCCGCATACTCCCGCATGGGTGTGCACATAACCGACCGCGACACCGCCCTGAGATCCGACATTGTGATACATCTGCCGGCAATCAGCCATGCCGATGCCACACGTCTTCGCCGGGGCGCCCTGCTGCTTACATTCTTCCATCCCGAGCTACAGGACCCGCGGGCCCTGCGCCTGCTGCTGCAGAAATATGTGAGCTGCATAGCCCTCGACCTGATTGAGAATTCCGACGGCCGCAAGCCTTTCGCCGACATACTCAACGAAATCGACGGCAGAGCGGCACTGGCCATAGCATCGTCGCTGCTTGCCGACGCCGTACACGGCAAAGGCATACTCCTGGGGGGTATCGCCGGAGTAGTGCCATGCGAGGTAACTATAATCGGCAGCGGATTCGATGCCATAGCGGCCGCACAGACCGCCATCGGACTCGGAGCCACGGTAAGGATGTTCGACAACGACAATTACTCGCTGCGCGAAGCCGGACGCATTCTCGGCCCGGCAGTGATAACCTCGGCGCTCCATCCGAAGGTGCTGGCATCGGCCCTGCACAGCGCTGATGTGGTGGTGGCCTGCGAAGGCAACAGCGGCACATGCATATCGTCGGACATAGTACAGGAAATGAAACGTGGCGTAATTACATTCGACCTTACATCGCGCAATGGCTCCGGGGGTACCTTCCCCTCTATGCCGCAATGCGACCTTGCCCTGGCCTCACCCTCCGACAATTCGCTGGTATCAGGCCAACGCGTATGCTATGTAAACGCAGGCAACGCCGTGCCACGCACAGCGGCAATGGCCCTGAGCAACACATTCATGACCATGCTCAGCGACCTACTCTGCTGCGACGGAGCCACAAACGCACTGAAACTCAATCCGGGCCTGCGCAAAGGCGCATACATATTCATGGGTAAACCGGTGAACCAACGGCTGGCACGCATGCTCAACATGCGCCACGTCGACATTTCAATTATGCTGCAGTTTTCATGAGTACACCACCCTCGAACAAACGCAAATTCTATGTTGTATGGCACGGACTTTCGCCGGGCATATACGACAGCTGGGAGGAATGCAAGGCCCAGATCGAAGGCGTGCGCGGCGCACGCTACAAAAGTTTTTCTTCCGTAGAGGAGGCCACCGAGGCATATCGTGGCGACCCGCAGGAATACATGGGTCTGTACCGCGCCATGGCGGCACGGAAGCCACAGATTATAAATTATGAAGCTTTTCCGGAAATAAGGCTCGACGCATGGTCGGTCGATGGAGCGTGTGCCAAAAACCCCGGACCGATGGAATACCGTTGTGTCGAAGTCGGCACCGGCAACGAGGTGTTCCATCTGGGTCCGCTCGACGACGGCACCAACAACATTGCCGAATATCTGGCTCTGATTCACGCGGCCGCGCTTCTGGCACGAAACGGCGACACCACGCGTCCGATATACAGCGATTCGCGCACAGCGCTGTCATGGCTCCGCAGAGGCAAGTCGAACACCAAGCTCGAAGCCACCGGGCGCAACCAGCGTGTATTCGAACTGTTGCAGCGTGCCGATGCCTGGCTGGCCTCGCACCGTATTCTCAACCCCATTCTGAAATGGGATACCGAGAAATGGGGCGAAATCCCCGCCGACTTCGGACGCAAATAAGCGTTACGAGCCGGTTCTGACCGCTAAAGGCCCTTAAGTCCTACATAAAGCACTACTATAAAGCTGAGTATCACAATCGTAAGCACACCACCTATAATCATGGCGGTGACCGATGTGTCGCGCCATCCGCGCCGCTTCGATTTCAGACCTACCGCCGCAAGCACCACCGACATCACAGCCACAGCCAGCGACACATAGCCGCTGTAAAGCGATGGCACAAGCAATATCGTCCAGGCAATCACCGACACCAAGAGCGCCATAAGGGCGATTTTGTCGTATGACGTCTTTTGCGGCACCGGCTTGTTTTCCTTATCATCAGACGCTGAATCACCTGATGGCCGTTCCTTACGGTCAACTATATCTTCAAGAGTCTCGACCGTGCGGCGAGCTTCTTCTTGTATCTTTATATTGTCTTTTGCAAGGTCTGTCATATGCTTATGCGTCATAGATTGTACTACCGTCACAATTATGACAAAAATTCTTAAAAAAGGTTTAATCCATTCTGCAAATATTTCATTCCGCTGTTTGATTTCAAAACAGCATTCTTATGAAACTTATACTTCTACGCCACGGACAGAGTGAATGGAATCTTGAAAATCGTTTCACAGGCTGGACCGATGTGGACCTCTCGGACAAAGGACGGCAGGAGGCGGCCGATGCCGGACGTCTGCTGCTCGAGCAGGGCATCAGGCCTGCCTTCTATTTCACTTCATATCTGAAACGGGCCATACACACACTGCAGATTGCCGCTGCCGTAATGGACCGCGAATGGGTGCCTGTATGCAAAGACTGGCACCTTAACGAACGGCATTATGGGGCCTTGCAGGGTTTGAACAAGGCTGACACTGCAAAAAAATACGGCGATGAACAGGTCCACATATGGCGGCGCAGCTACGATACCGCACCTCCGGCCTTGACTGAGAACGACCAGCGGCATCCGAAGTTCGACCCGCGCTATGCCTCTCTGACTGCCGACGAGCTGCCCGCAGCCGAATCGCTCGAACAGACTATCGAACGCGTGCGCTGCTGCTGGGAGGAACGGATTGTTCCGGCGCTGCGCCAATATGGCGATGTGCTGGTTGTGGCCCACGGAAACAGCCTGCGAGGCCTGGTGATGATGCTGCAGCACCTCACTCCTGATGAAGTAACCAAACTTGAAATCCCCACCGGCACCCCATGGGTGTTCGAACTCGACGACCGCCTCGCTATCACCGGCCGGAGTCTGTAGCCGCAGGAACCGGCGGATAATCGACCGTATAATGCAGTCCGCGTGATTCCTTGCGTTCCTTGGCCTGCCGCATTATCAGATACCCCACATTTATTATGTTGCGCAGCTCGCATATCTCGCGCGAGGCCTTGGAGCACTTGAACAGCCGCTCGGTTTCCTCATAGAGAAGATCGAGCCGGTTCCAGGCCCGGTCGAGACGCAGGTTGGAGCGCACAATTCCCACATAGGTGCCCATAATCTGGTTCACCTCCTTGAGGCTCTGCGTAATAAGCACCATTTCCTCGGGATGGCGGGTACCCTCGTCGTTCCAGTCGGGCACATCCTCGCGCAGACTGATACCGTCGACCACACTCATGGCATGGGCCGCTGCGGCATCGGCATACACCACAGCCTCGATGAGCGAGTTGCTGGCCAGACGGTTGCCGCCATGCAGGCCCGTGCAGCTGCATTCTCCCACTGCATACAGATGCTTTATGCTCGACTGTGCGTCGGAGTCCACTTCTATGCCGCCGCACAGATAATGCGCCGCCGGGGCCACCGGTATATAGTCGCGGGTGATGTCTATGCCGAGTTCCAGACAATGACGGTAGATGTTCGGGAAATGTTTCTTCGTTTCCTCCGCATCCTTGTGGGTGACGTCGAGAAACACATGGTCGTCGCCATGAAGTTTCATTTCCGAATCGATGGCTCGCGCCACAATGTCGCGCGGGGCCAGCGAAAGGCGCGGATCATATTTATGCATGAACTCCTCGCCACTGAGGTTGCGGAGCACGGCGCCATAGCCGCGCATGGCTTCGGTGATAAGAAAGTTCGGACGGTCGCCGGGATGAAACAGCGCCGTGGGATGAAACTGAATGAATTCCATGTCCTTTACCGTGCCCTTGGCCCGGTATACCATTGCTATGCCGTCGCCTGTGGCCACAAGCGGATTTGTGGTGGTGAGATACACCGCCCCCACTCCTCCGGTAGCCATCACTGTGGTCTTGGCCAGGAATTTGTCCACCCGGCCTTGTTCGGTATCGAGCACATAAGCCCCGTAACAGGTTATGTCGGGGGTACGGCGGGTGACTCTGCGCCCAAGATGATGCTGAGTTATTATTTCAATGGCGAAATGATTCTCGAACACATCGATCGACGGATTGGACTTCACGGCCTTGATCAGACTTTCCTGAATCTCGAATCCGGTGTTGTCGGCATGATGCAGAATACGGAACTCGCTGTGTCCGCCTTCGCGGTGAAGGTCGAATTCGCCGTTCTCGTTGCGGTCGAAATCAACACCCCACTCTATAAGCTGACGTATCTGCTCCGGGGCTCCTTTCACCACCTTTTCAACCGCAGCCGGATCGCTCAGCCAGTCACCGGCCACCATGGTGTCGTGTATATGTTTGTCGAAATCATCGACCTGAAGGTTCGTCACCGATGCCACACCGCCTTGTGCGAGGGCGGTGTTCGCTTCATCGAGTGTGGTTTTGCACACCAGAGCCACACGACCTTTACGGGCCACTTTGAGCGCGAAGCTCATGCCGGCGATGCCGGATCCTATAACCAGGAAATCATATTTATATGTCATGGCACATGAATTTTCCGCAAAATTAATGATTTTTTCAATCCGTTATACCACCTGCGGCAAAAAATCACGCTTCCTTTTTCGATTCAAGAAACTCATTGATACCGCACAGGTGCTCGCGCACGCGGCCTCCGCCGAATTCATACACCTTGGTAACAAGTCCGTCAAGAAAATCGCGGTCGTGGCTCACAAGTATCAGTGTCCCGTCGAAATCGCGCAGCGCCTGCTTGAGTATATCCTTGGTCTTGAGGTCGAGATGGTTGGTGGGTTCGTCGAGAATCAGCAGGTTCACAGGCTCAAGCAAAAGCTTGATCAGGCAAAGCCGCACCCGCTCGCCGCCAGAAAGCACTTTTACCTTCTTCTGGTTCTCCTCGCCGCCGAACATAAAGGCGCCCAGGAGGTCGCGGATTTTGAGCCGGACATCGCCCACGGCTATATCGTCGATGGTCTGGAACACGGTAAGCTCCTCATCGAGCAGCGAAGCACTGTTCTGTGCAAAATAGCCAATCTGCACATTATGGCCGAGAGTCAGGCTGCCCTCATGCTCGATCTGGCGCATGATGGCCTTTCCCATAGTGGATTTGCCCTCGCCGTTCTTTCCGGCGAACGCCACCTTGTCGCCCCGCTCGATTGTGAACGATGCGTTTGCGAACACCTGCCTGCCATCGTATTGCTTGCCGACGCCTTCGGCCACCACCGGATAACTGCCGCTGCGCGGACACGGCGGAAATTTCAGTCTCAGAGCCGATGTGTCTTCTTCATCAACCTCTACAATATCGAGCTTCTCAAGCCACTTTACCTTACTCTGCACCTGATATGTCTTGGAATAGGTTCCCTTGAAGCGCTCGATAAACTCACGCGCCTCGGCAATCTGCTTCTGCTGGTCGTCGTATTGTTTCTGCTGCTGCATGCGGCGTTCCTTGCGCAGTTCGAGATAATGGCTGTAGTTGGCCTTATAGTCGTAGATACGCCCCATGGTAACCTCGATTGTTCGGCTGGTGATATTGTCGATGAAACGGCGGTCGTGGCTTATCACCACTACAGCCATCGGACTGTTGATGATAAAATCCTCAAGCCATACCACCGACTCAATGTCGAGATGATTGGTAGGTTCGTCGAGCAAAAGCACATCGGGACTCTGCAGCAGCAGCTTCGCCAGCTCTATGCGCATACGCCATCCGCCGGAGAATTCGGAAGTAGGCCGGCCGAAATCTTCGCGCCGGAATCCCAGACCAAGAAGCGCCTTCTCAACATCCTCCTCGAAATGAGTCATGTCGATGGCGTAGAATTTTTCGCTCAATGTAGCCACTTTTTCAATGAGCGCCATATATGAATCGCTTTCATAGTCGGTGCGCTCGGCCAGTTCGCGGTTCATGCCGTCGATTTCAGCCTCCATCTCCTTCAGATGGGCGAATGCCTGCGACGCCTCTTCGAACACCGTGCGTCCGTCTTCGGTCATCATGTGCTGCGGCAGATAGCACACGGTGCAATCCTTCGGCACCGACACACTGCCGCGTGTGGGCTGACGTATACCGGCAAGTATTTTCAGCAGAGTGCTTTTTCCGGCGCCGTTCTTGCCCATAAGCGCGATACGGTCTTTCGGATTGATTACAAACGAGATGTCCTTGAACAGGGTCGTGCCCCCGAATTCCACAGTCAGTGCGTCGACAGATACCATATATTACAGATTTTTGTGCAAAGTTACAAAATTCCCGCCTAACACTATGACCAACGAATCACTTTTCCATAATTAGTGTTAATTAATTGGATTAATCCATCCATTTTTGTTAAGTTTGTGGTTTGTAACACAAAACACATTCCGGATATGAAAACCGACAGACAAGATAAAAAAACAGGACGGAAAACCGCAGTACGCAAACCCAAGATTTTGCCGATTATCAAAAACGACCCGTGGCTCGAGCCTTATGCCGACGCCATCAACGGGCGCCATGACGATTATCTGAGAAAACTTGCGGAACTGACGGTAAACTGCAAATCGCTGAACGATTTCGCAAACGCACACAAATACTTCGGCCTGCACCGCGAAGGTCGCGGATGGGTTTTCAGAGAATGGGCCCCGAACGCCACAGCCATAACCCTTGTGGGCGACTTCTCCGGATGGGAAACAAAACCGGAATTCGGTCTGAAAAAAAACGATGGCGGAGTATGGGAACTGAAACTTCCGGCCAAGGCCATGCAACACGGACAGCTATACAAAATGGTAGTGGAATGGCCCGGCGGCAAAGGCGAGCGCATACCGGCATATGCCACACGCGTGGTGCAAGACCCGCAGACACATATTTTCTCGGCACAGATCTGGGCACCTGAAAACGGCTACCAATGGGAGCACGACCATTTCGTGCCCGACACACGGCCACTGCTTATCTACGAATGCCACATCGGAATGGCCCAGGAGAACGAAGGCGTGGGTACATACGAGGAATTCCGCACGTCCATACTGCCGCGCATCGCGGCCGACGGCTACAACGCCATACAGATAATGGCCATACAGGAACACCCCTACTACGGCTCCTTCGGCTACCATGTGTCGAACTTCTTTGCCGCATCAAGCCGCTTCGGCACTCCGGAAGATCTGAAACGCCTCATCGACGACGCCCATTCACTGGGCATAGCCGTGATAATGGATATAGTACACTCCCACGCCGTGAAAAACGAAGCAGAAGGTCTGGGCCGGCTCGACGGCAGCTACGACCTCTACTTCTACGGCGACTCACGGCGCGAACATCCCGCATGGGATTCGCTCTGTTTCGACTACGGCAAGACCGAAGTGCTGCATTTTCTGCTCTCGAACTGCAAATACTGGCTTGAAGAATACCACTTCGACGGATTCCGCTTCGACGGCGTAACCTCCATGCTATACTACAACCACGGACTCGGCCAGGCTTTCGGCGGCTACGGCGACTACTACAACGGCGGTCAGGACACCAACGCCATCACATATCTCACTCTGGCCAACACGCTCATACACCAGATTAACCCCAAGGCCATATCGATTGCCGAAGAAATGAGCGGAATGCCCGGACTGGCCACCCCGGTGGCCGACGGCGGCATCGGTTTCGACTACCGCATGGCAATGGGCATACCCGACTACTGGATAAAGACTCTCAAAGAGAAAAAAGACGAAGACTGGCATCCCACCTCGATTTTCTGGGAACTTACAAACCGCCGGGCCGATGAAAAAACAATATCGTATGTCGAAAGCCACGACCAGGCGCTCGTGGGCGACAAAACCGTGATTTTCCGCCTCATCGACAAGGAAATGTACTGGCACATGAACAAAGACGACGGCGACATGACCGTGGCACGCGGCATGGCTCTCCACAAGATGATACGTCTGGTTACTCTGGCCAGCATCAACGGCGGTTATCTGAACTTCATGGGCAACGAATGGGGACATCCCGAATGGATCGACTTCCCCCGCGAAGGCAACGGCTGGAGCTACAAATACGCACGACGAATGTGGAGTCTTGTCGACAACGGTCTGCTGAAATACGAATGGCTCAACAACTTCGACAACGCCATGATACACCTTGTAAGCTCGGTGCATAACTTCCAGGCGCTACCAGTGCGCAAACTCTGGGAAAAGGACGACGACCAGATTCTGGCCTTCATGCGCGGCGACCTTGTGTTTGTGTTCAACTTCAACCCCTCGAAATCGTTCAGCGACTACGGCATCCTCGCTCCCGCCGGAAGCTACCGCACCGTGCTGAGTACCGACAACCCCGACTTCGGCGGATACGGCAATATCGATGAGAAAGTGGAACATCTCACCCAGAACGACCCGCTGTACGCACCCGCCGGCGTGGAATGGCTCAAGCTCTACATTCCGGCCCGCTCGGCAATGGTGCTCCGAAAAAAACGGGCATACCCGAAAAAAAACAAGAACTGACACCCCCCGGAGTGGAGGCACCCCTGCCTCCACTCCGGACGACAACACCCGAGAAAGAACAACCGTAGCGTCTGAGATCAGAACTCCGTGAAAGCAAGCGGCAAAGTACTTGCCACCGACGGCAGGCGGTACACCTTGTCGCGACCGCAGAGAAGCACCTCCACCGGTGCTCCGGCAAGAATCTCATACTCAAGCAGTGCTTGCCTACACGCGCCGCAAGGAGCCACCGGGTCGGCTACAAACTCGCCGTCGGTACCACGGGCAGCCACCGCAATGGCCTTGAACCGTGCCTCAGGATATCGGGCATGGGCATAATAACAAGCCGAACGTTCGGCACAGGTTCCCGACGGATAAGCCACGTTTTCCTGATTGGCGCCGGTAACGGTCTCGCCATTATCGAGCGCTATGGCCGCGCCGACACGGAAATGGCTGTAAGGGGCATACGACCTCTCAGTGGCCTCACGTGCGAGCGAGGTAAGAATGGCCTCGGAGGCACTGAGCTCATCGTAGGCCAAAACATCTACTTTTGTGGTAATATCGAGCTGTTTCATGGCTATGCTGTATATATTTGAAGTGCAAAATTAAAACCTTTTGTTGCTTATAACAAAAAATAGCGCCTAAAATTTTCAGATGTGCAAAATTTACCGTACTTTTGCAGTTCGGAAGGCCATGCGCCTACCGAAGTCCGAATAATAAAAACCGAAAACATTATCATATCAGATGGCAACAAACAATCCTCAGCAGACCGACGCCACCAAAGTGGCAATGGATAACAACACCGCAGATCCCGGCGAACTGTTACTGGCCAAAGCCAAGGCCAACAAGAAACGCATCGTAGCTTTCACCGTGGCAATAGCCGTGCTACTGATTGCCGCTTTCGCATGGTTCTTCATTTCTCAGTCGAACAGCCGCAAATCAGACGCAGCAGCAGCCACTGCCGACATGACTCTGATAAAGGGCGGAGCCGATGCCGACTCTATCGCCCTGCCGCTGTATCTTAAAGCCGCCGGCATGAGCGGCAAAAGCGCCGAACGCTCTGAAGCCATGGCCGGAATCATACTCTATCAGGACAAAAAATACGAAGAAGCGCTCAAGCACTTCGATGCCGCATCGCTCGATGGCGAACTCGCCTCTGTAGGTGTGCTGATTGCAAAAGGCAACTGCTATGCCAACCTCAACAAGCTCGATGAAGCTCTCAACTGCTTCAACAAAGCCGCATCGAAAGCCGGCGACAATGCCGCTCTCGCTCCCTTCGCTCTCGTAAAGGCCGCTAATGTTTATCATGTTCAGAAAAACTACACAAAAGAGGCCGAATGCTATGAGAAAATCGTAAACGACTATCCCGAATATGCCGCCAACCCCTACTTCGACGCAGACCCCAACGATCCTGCGGCATCGAACTACAACGA
>JAIDBM010000351.1 GCA_029056365.1 Muribaculaceae bacterium
GTCGACATGACCATGACACAATGGGCAGTTGCAGGCTCGGCCATCGATGGTCTCAATGCAATGACATACGACAGCGAAAGCCGCAGCTGGACTATCGACGCCACTCTGCGCTCGGGAAGTCTGCATTTCGAGACTATTCCCGTGACTTTCGGCGACCCTCGCTTCTATCTCGGCTATAAAGCCGACATTCTGGGGCAGCTGGCAGCAGACGGCAAAGATTTTGATGTCGAAGCCGGCAACTACTCCATTACCCTTACTCTTTCCGATTCTCCTTATTACACTTACTCCATTGTCAAGAAATGATAAAGTCCTTAATACGAACTCTTATTCTGTTCGCTCCGGTTTTATGCTCATGCAGCGAAAACGACGGGCCTGATGCGCCCGGTCTTCCTCCGGAACCCGGCGCAGACGGTCAGTCAGCTCTGACAGCGTCATATTCCGGCAAGCACTTCAGACTTGCCGGAGATATGAATTTCAACGGTGCCATCACTGACAGCTGGACCGACACCGTCTGGCAGAACGACCGCATTCATAATCAGATAATTCTGAAAAACTCCGGAGCAGAAATACGCAAACTGACTTTTGCCGTCACTCCGCTAAGCGGACACGATTATGAGATATCTGCCGACAACATCAGGCTCCGCGGAGTCAAAATGGTGGCCGGTGATGCGGCTCCGGCTGTCGATGCCCAGCCCTCGCCGCGCCCTCTGACATACGTCGGGGACGCTCTTTCGGAAACTCTGCCTCAGTCTATCCTGCCGGGACAGACTGAGGCCATATGGCTTAGCGTTGACGTACCCGACGGCTGCCCTCCGGGCAGCTATTCCGGCAGTGTGGACATACTTTCTGATACTAATCTTCTCGCATCCTGCAAGATAAATATACTTGTGACTTCGCACCGTCTGCCGGACCCATGCGACTGGACTTTCCATCTCGACATCTGGCAGTTCCCATTCCAGTTGCCGACTCTTATATCGCAGAACGGTGGCGGTGACACAGAGATGTTTTCTCAGAAATATTTCGACCTCATGCGTCCGTTCTATTCCATTCTTGCCGATGCCGGACAGAAAAGCATAACCGCATACATCAAAGACGGTGCTTTCCAGCAGGGGCAGACAATGGTCGGCTGGACTCTCAGAGCCAACGGTACATGGAATTTCGACTATACCGGCTTTGACCGATATGTGGAATTCATGGACGGATTGGGCATAAACCGTCAGATAAGCTGTTTCTCACTTGCGGGGTGGAACAATTTCATCGGATATACCGATGAAAGCGACGGAGGCAAGTACAAGTATATGCAGCTGACTGTCGGTTCGGATGAATTCAACTCTGTATGGTCATCGTTCCTTAATGACTTCCGCAGTCATCTGCAGTCCAAAGGCTGGCTGGCACGTACGGTTTTGTTCATGGATGAAAACACCAATGATGAGATACACCGGATTGTAAATCTAATCAGGGAAAATGGTTCTGACTGGAAAATCGGCTTCTCCGGGAGGTATATCGATGCCGATGTGGAGCGTGAATTCTATAATTATGCAGCAATAATCGGGTCTCCGATGAATACAACAGCCATTGATATTCCGCTTTTCTACACCAGTTGCTCCCAGACACATCCGAACAATTATATCACTCCCCTTACATCGCCGGCCGAAATGACCTGGATGGCTTGGCATGCAATGGCAAAAGGATTCAAGGGTTATCAACGCTGGGCCTTCGACTACTGGACCCGACCTGACGAGCTTGACGCCCGCGACCGGGGCAATACAGCCGGTGATTTTCATATGATTTACCGCAGCGGCAACAGCGCTGACGCAACTCCGGTGGGAAGTATCCGCTGGGAGATGCTGCGCGAGGGAATCCAGGATTATGAAAAAGCTCGCATTCTCGGCATGCACAAACTCCGCACAGTCATTTTGCCGTTCTCCGATTCCGAAGCCGCGAACGCTCCTGCGTATGTAAATGCGGCGCAGGCTGAACTTAAAAGACTCTCAGTATTATGAATTTCAGACTGTTTTTGGCAATCATGGTTTTGTCGCTGTCGACAGCCATCACCGCACACGCAGACGCGGCTCTTATTCCTGCTCCTCAGCATACTGAGAAGACCGGGGGCGGACAACTCAAACCGTCAGACCTCAAATATATCATCGCCGAAGGCTCGGATATTCCGGTACTGTATGGCCGACTCGACCGTCTGCCACGCATTAAGGGCAAGGGCATCGGCGTGACTCTGCAACTCTCATCTATGCAGGATTTGCCTTCTGATGAAGCGTACATCCTGACCGTCAATTCAAAAGGCGCCGTTGTGAAGGCCAGATCAAAGGCCGGACTGTTCTATGGTGCCATTACCTTGAACCGCTTGCTTGAAGAAGCCTCCGAACGCGGACGAAATGTCGAAGCTGTGGAAATCACCGATTATCCGGTGCTTCCTGTCCGTGCCGTTCACTTTGATGTGAAGCACCATCTCGACCGCAGCGAATATTACTACAGACTTATCGACCAGCTGGCTCAATGGAAAATCAACTCCGTGATATGGGAAATCGAGGACAAGCTGCGGTATGAACGGCGGCCTGAATGCGCGGCGCCTAATGCAATGAGTAAACAGGAGATGCGTGCCATAAGCGATTAT
>JAIDBM010000352.1 GCA_029056365.1 Muribaculaceae bacterium
TTGTAATTATGTATATTGATATTTGAAAAAAATGAAAAAATTTCGATTTACACCGCTAATATACACAATAATTTTAATTCTCACAAGTTGCACCGAAAATTTTTATAATTTTTCCGGCGTAACATGGGGTACTACCTACAATATCACATACCGGTCGGACGTGCGGCTCGATGATTCGATTTCCACTGCCATGCGGGCAATCGACAATTCGCTCAGCATGTTCAATCCGAAATCAACCGTGGCCCGGATAAATTCCGGAACCGATATGTATGCCGACAGCCTTGTGGCCGATATCATGCGATTGTCGGCGATGGTCAACAAATGCAGCGGCGGGGCATTCGACCCTACAGTGGGTCCACTCGTGGAAATATGGGGATTCGGAACCGGAGAGCAGCGCGATGAACCCGTTCTGGCCGACATCGCCTCAGCCAGAGCCAGAGTCGGCTTCGATAAATGTCGTATGGAAAACGGTATGATTCATTTTGCATGCGATGGCATGCGTCTTGATTTTTCGGCCATCGCCAAAGGCTATGGAGTGGATCAGGTGGCCGGAATGCTTGAGCGCAACGGATGCACAGACTATATGGTTGAAATCGGCGGAGAGATAAATGCCCGTGGCACCAACCCGAACGGTAAGCCCTGGCGTATACAAATCGACGCTCCGGTGCCTGACAGCGATGGGAATGCCATGCACACACGGCTTATGGTCATAGAACTGCGCGATGCCGCTCTGGCCACCTCCGGCAACTACCGCAACTATCGCAGAACCGACAAGGGCACACACATCGTTCACACTATAAGTCCGTTGACAGGTTATCCGGTAAAGACTGCCACTCTCAGCGTATCGGTAATAGCCGGCAGCTGCGCCTTGGCCGATGCACTTGCTACCGCCGCGATGGCCATGCCCTACCCCGATGCGCGGTCCATGATCGACAAGCTGCCCGATGCCGAAGCCTTGTTCGTGCTTGCCGATTCTACCGGCAGTTTTAAAGTAATGGCCACCGACGGATTTCCCGAATAGCCTGATTCAAATAATTTTTAGGCCAGACAATAAAAAAGCTGCATCGGCCTAAACCGACGCAGCTTTTTATTTTGGTTAGCTGTAGCTTAGAGAAGCTTGATTTTCTGCTCAACCTCGTTCATTTTAGCTTCATCGTTGAGGTTGTAGTAGATAGTGCGGAGGGCGGTAAGCGAATTGTGGTCTTCGGGATTTATGGCCACAGCCTTCTCATAGCACTCGGCAGCCTTGCGGAGCAGCGGAGTAACATTTGCATCGTAGTAACTCTGGGGTGCGTTTACCGGAGCGGCGGCATCTGCCACCTGTGCGTCTTCGTACACGAGCATTCCCAGACCGGCATAAGCTCCGGCGTTTTCCGGATTAAGTTCCACAGCCTTCTGGAAAGCGGCACGCGCATCGGCATGGAGCTGCTCGATTTCTTTAACACGCGGGTCTTCGAGAGTTACATTCGAATCGCCGGCGATGGCACGGCGGAGTTCATCCTTGCGATAATTGTATATAATGCCAAGCACCCACTGATACTGAGAGTTGGAGGGGTCTTCAGCAATGGCGGCGTTAATCGATGCCTTGGCCTTTTCGTAATCACCGGCTTCGAGCTGGCTGTTGATTATCTGGCGAATATAGCTGTCGTCTTCCTTGCCATAAATCGGGAGCGCTTCGTTGGCCCATGCAAGCACCTCATCGCCGTTTTTGGCCTGGGTAGCCACGGCAATGGCGTAGTCGTAGAGTTGCTTCTTGTTATAGCCCATGCTCTTGGCCTGACGGAACGCATTCATGGCATCGTCGAGTTTTTCAATCTGCCATGCTGCAAGTCCGCGGTTGAATGCCAGCTCCGAAAGAGTGGAGTCAGGGAACTGACGTTCGGCCGGGAGCGCCTTTGCCACAGCAGGATTTTTGGGCATGTCGAGCAGTATGGTCCACGCATCGTAAGCACCCTTGAAATTCTGGGCACCCCAGAAATCAATGGCTGCGTTGTTGTAGTCGAGATAGTGGCCTGCAAGCACATTTACCATATCTTTTGAGTATTTGGTCTTGACTTTGCCCTTGGCGTCAGGAACAGAATCGAGCGGGAATGCCTTCATGAAGTAGTTGTATCCTTCAATCAGATCGTTGGCCATAGCCACAATGCCTTTTTCATCGAGCTGTCCGAGCTGACGCTGAACCAGCAGCTGGTCGGCATTGTTGAAAGCGGCCTTGCCGGGCACATAGTATGTCTGGGCAAGTTTTTCTGTTTCAGGGTTAGAGAAGGCCGGAGTGATGATTTTCACCACATCTTCAAGCGATGCATTGCCTTTCATGGCACGCTCGGCTTCTTTCACCACATTGATCTGGGCCGATGCACCTGCGGCTACAATACAGGCAGCGGCTGCTAATACGATCTTTTTCATGATGTTGAAATTTGTGTTTATTCGTTAGTTTCAGTTTCTTCGTTTTCGTCGGTTCCGGCCTCGAAGTCAGCTTCCTGAAGTTCGGCATCGCTCAGTCCGGGGAGTTCCTCGCCTTCCACTATTGCCTCTACTTCTTCTTCGGGGTCTGATTCCACGCAGCATACCGATGCGATCGCATCGTTGCGTTTTTCGAGATTGATGATACGCACCCCCTGTGTGGCACGG
>JAIDBM010000353.1 GCA_029056365.1 Muribaculaceae bacterium
GGATTGTATGCTATATACGGGCCACCGCCGGGTTCGCCTTCGTTACGCACCATGCCGCATACACGCAACGGACGCTCGAATTTCCGTTTCAGCCATCCGGCAAGTTCATCGGCGCTCATCTTGTCGACGGCAGGTTCAAGAATACACAGCTTTTCGGCAGCATAAAGTTTCATTTCATTCAAGGCAGCCTCCGAACGTTCGCCGTTTTCAAGCATACGCAGATAAGCCTCTATCCGGTCATGCACAAGCATGAGCTCTCCCGCAATGATTTCCTTATACCGCACGGTGGATTCCCGACGGCTGTCCGGCACCACATTGTCGATATTCTTTATAAACACCACTGTGGAATCAAGATCGTTCAGATTTTCGATAAGTGCGCCATGGCCTCCCGGACGGAACACGATATTTCCATCGGTGTCGCGGAAAGGTTCGTTTTCGGGAGTGGCGGCCACAGTATCCGTGGCCGGTTTCTGCTCACTCATGCTCACCTGGTACTCCACGCCGAATTTCTTTTCCATCAAAGGCTTTACTTCGGCTATTTTCTTCTCGAACAGACTGCGGTGATTTGCCGACACAGTGAAATGCACCTTTACTTTTCCGCCGGTGGCGGCAGTTTGCGCACCCTCGGCGAACTGCTCCTCAAGCGATGTACGTGCAGTTCCGTCGGCATAGCGGTGGAAGGTAAGCATTGCTTTCGGAAGCTGACCGTAGTTCATTCCTTCGGGCAGTATTATGGCGCCTATGAGTTCCTTGTATCTTCCGGCCTCGGCCATGGCACGGGCGTCCATTCCATAAAGTCGGGTTGTGGCTTCATCGAGTTCGGCCTTGAAAGGCACATCATCGAGTCTGGCCACAAGCTGAGCCGGCGCCGAACCTTCGGCCGGCACCAGGGAATCGCCGTTTACAAATGCGAAAAGATCCTTGAACATACGCGATGCGGCACCCGAAGCAGGTACAAACTTCTGTACATCGCCACCATCGGCAAGATACCTGCGCCACCGCTGTATGGCCGCTTCCTCATCCTGTCGGTCGAGTTGTTGTATGCCCTTTCCTTTCACCGCCGAGCCTGCAAGTTTCAGAAACGGGAATCCGTTGCGGAAATCGGCAAGTTGAGCTTCAAGTTTTTCGATGCTTATGCCTTTTGCATCGAGTTGTTTCAAATCTTTGTCAGACAGATTCATGAATATATAGGATTTAAATGGTTTTGTATTCGTTTGATTAGGCCATCGGTCCGGAGCATTCGGCTGTCAGTCGGCCGACATACGCTTGATAAGATTGTATGCCGGCAATATGCCCAACTCGCCTGCCTTGCCGAGATCGGATATTCCGGCCTGACGGTTGCCAAGCTTCAGGTATATATAGCCACGGTTATAGTAAGCCTGACCCATTTCGGGAGCCAGTTCCAGTGCTTTTGTATAGGCGGCTATCGCCGATGTGTAATCGCCGAGTTCCAGATGAATGTTACCCTTGTCGAACCATGCCGGAGCCATACGAGGAGAAAGCTCCACTGCTTTGTCGAAATCGGCAAGGGCTTCGTTCAAGGCCGCCCTACGGAGTGTGGTGCGGCTCATTGCGCCTTCGGCCATATCGTTGTCGACGGACTCGCCGATACGCATCATGCGGTGGCGTATCTGCCCGCGTAAAAAATAAGCCAGCGGGTAATCGGGAGTCAGGCCGATGGCACGCTCAACGTCCTGCATGGCGTTCTCGTAGTCGCGGAGAGTCACAAAGTCCATGGCCCGACCTATATAATCGACCGAACGTGCCCTGTGCGACGACAGATAGCTGTTGTAATTGGCAACCGACTGCCTGTGGTTCTCGAATATGCTCTCGTCCACAATCGGGTCGTTGGCCACAACCACCATACGGAAATGCAGCATTCTCGAACTGTTTATATCATCGACTTCCTTCACATAGTAAGTGTTCTCTCCCAGTTCATCGGGCACCGAGTAATATGCCAGCTCCATCATAGGAGAAGTCTCCACCTGCAGGCGTCGGTCCTGAACCTTGCCGCGTATGGCCTGATTATTGTATTCCTCCTGTATCTCGGCCAGATTCTCCACTGTGAGCAGTTTGTTGAATTTACGGGCTTCCGCCTGCGCCACATCCTCGATGTCGGCTGTGGGGTCAGGAACGGCCACACCATCGAGAGGTATCGCTCTGGCAAGGGCCATTGCCTTGCTGTAGTCGCGCTCGGCCCGCTGCGACTGCTTGAGTTCGCGATTGAACTGCGAACGCATGAACCAGGCGCCCGGATAGTCGGGATAGTGTTCTATCACCTTGTCGATATCGGCTATGCCTTCGCTGTACATTCCTTTCTTTCCCCGCACCACGGCGCGTATATACCGGGCCTGTATATTCTCGCCATCAAGCTCAAGCACGCGGTCGAGATCGGCAAGTGCGCGGTCGTTGGCATTTACCTCGGTGAGAAGCAGCGAGCGGTTGAACAACGCCGTTGGATTATACGGCTCAAGTCCGAGAGCATAGTCGTAGTCGGCCATGGCCCCGAAGTAATCGTCGAGGTTATATCTGAGGAATGCACGGTTTATGTAAAGGTTCACATATTTCGGCTGAAGACGTATGGCCTCGTCAAGGTCCCTGACGGCGCTTTCATAGTCGTGGCCCTGTCGGATAGCGATTTCGGCCCTCATCACATACCCTGTGGCCGACTTCGGATTAATACCGAGGGCTTTGTCGATGTCGCTGACAGCCGCGAGCGTATCGGCCTGTGCCATCCGCAACTGTGCGCGGCCAAGGTAGCCGTTGTCGAAATTCGGATAATAGCGCAGGATTTCGGCATAAGTGCTGTCGGCCGCCCCGTAACGCTCTATGTCGACCTGGGCGAGAGCCTTGTTGAACAGAAGCTGACGGTTTCGGGGCATAAGCGCCAGGGCATGGTCGTAGTCGTCGACAGCCTCGGCATTTTTGCCGAGGTTCTGCCTGGCCACTCCTCTTACCTCCCAAGCATCGGTTATATACGGATTAAGTTCTATGGCTTTCGAGGCATCGGATTCAGCTCCCTCATAGTCTTCAAGATTAAGCTTGGCAATAGCCCGCAGAAAATAAGGCTGGGCAAGATACGGCTTGGCGTGTATGGCCTGGTTGAAATACTGTATCGAGAGCATATAATCCTCGAAATACAACGCATTCTGACCGATACGCACCACGCGGTCGGTATTCACCTGTGCGACCGCTACTAATGCAGCTGCAAACAGGAAATGGATGATGATCAGAATTCTTGGCATTATACCTGCAAAGTTAGGCAATATTCATCAAACATTAATATAAAAATAATTAATTTACGTAGCAGACCAGATGTTATTCCTTATTTTTCGTGATATTCAGCCTCGGTATTTACAC
>JAIDBM010000354.1 GCA_029056365.1 Muribaculaceae bacterium
CTGTGGCGATGTTGGGGTTGATAAGCACGGTGGTGATGCCTTCCTCTTTCATGGCTTTGAGCGCCTGTGAGCCGGAGTAGTCGAATTCGCCGGCTTCGCCGATTTTTAGAGCGCCACTGCCCAGCAGCAGCACTTTCTGTATGTTGTCGTTTTGGTTCATGCCCTTATAGGAGTTTTATGAATTCATCGAAAAGGAATGTAGTGTCTTCCGGCCCGCTTGACGCCTCGGGATGGAATTGTGCCGAGAAAAATGGTTTCCATTTATGGCGTATGCCCTCGTTTGTGCCGTCGTTCATGTTTATGAACAGCGGTTCCCAGTCAGAGGGCAGAGTGTTGTTGTCTACCGCGAATCCGTGGTTCTGCGATGTAACGAAGCAGCGTTCTGTTCCGGCCTGACGTACGGGCTGGTTGTGGCTGCGGTGTCCGTATTTGAGTTTGTATGTGCTTGCGCCGGCAGCCTTGGCGAGAAGCTGGTTGCCCATGCATATGCCGCATACCGGTTTTTCGCCTTTGAGCGCTTTGCGAAGGTGTTCTACGGTGTCGGTGGCGAAGTCCGGATTGCCGGGGCCGTTCGACACGAATATGCCGTCGCATTCAATCTGGTTGAAATCAAAATTCCATGGAACCCGCACTACTCTTACGCCGCGCTTTACCAGACAGCGGATAATGTTGTGCTTTACGCCGCAGTCGACAAGTATCACAGTCTTGTATTTTGGGTCGAATTTATAATCGGCTGCTTCGTCGATGCCAAGATGCGCTTCTTCAACCGGCAGTCCGTCGTCACCGGGTATGTACGATTTGATGTCGGTACACGAAGTCTTTGCCACAAGGTTTTCGGTGTTGGGATCATAGGTTTCCGGTTCGGCCATGCCTTCGATCACAATCTTGCCGAGCATCGAACCACTGTCGCGCAGATGCTTTGTAAGGGCGCGGGTGTCGATGTCGTATATGCCGGGTATTTTCTCATCGTTCAGCCATTGGGCCAGTGAGCGTTCGGCAAGCCAGTGGCTGTGACTCCATGAGTAGTCCTGCAGAATAAGGGCTCTTGGATGGATGCGGTTGCCTTCCATGTAGTCGGATTCGGATAGTTCCGGACCGGCCGGTGGTACTCCGTAATTGCCTCCGAGAGGGTAGGTGGCTACAAGTATCTGGCCTTCATAGGATGGGTCAGTGAGACTTTCGGGATATCCGGTCATGGCGGTGTTGAAAACCACTTCTCCGGAGGTTGATGCTTCGAAGCCGAATGATTTGCCTTCGAATCGGGTGCCGTCTTCAAGTATCAGGACGGCGCTTTTTGTTTCGCGCATAGCAGTGATGATTGTTGATCGTTAGATAGGTCTGCACAATCAGTCGTGAAAACCGTGCAAAGTTACAAAAAAAATCCGGCATTTACCGTATATATCCGGCGATTAATTGAAACACAGATATTATTTGTTCGATATTGGCCGGATATATACATTAATATAATGAAAAGAGGCTGTAATAATGGGGCTATGATAGTGCCATAAACCGGAATGTGGGTAGATGGCTTGCGGCTGGCCGTTGAATCGTGGCTTATGGCAGTTCGTGTATGTCTCCATAAGGCAGATGTGAAGATGTGTAATCCGATTAAGAGAGGTAGGCAAAGAAAACACGCTTTGAAACGTTGATTATCGCCAAAAGAAAGTTTTGCATATAAATATCTGTTTTATAAAGCGTTGCTGAATTTGCTGAAAAAAATATGAAAAAAAATCGCGAAAAAGTTTTGGTGATTCAAAAACTCTTCGTAACTTTGCAACCGCAAACGGGAAACAACGCAACGCAATGCGAAGCTTCTCTGAAAGCAAGAGAAAATTGAAAATGCCTCTTTAGCTCAGTTGGCCAGAGCACGTGATTTGTAATCTCGGGGTCGTTGGTTCGAATCCGACAAGAGG
>JAIDBM010000355.1 GCA_029056365.1 Muribaculaceae bacterium
TAGTCGCGTGGGCTCGGAGATGTGTATAAGTCACAGCCATACGAATCAGGTCGGGGTGCAGTCCGTGTATGCCAAGGTCGATGCACGTACGTTTGCCTGTTTCTATTATTTCTTCTTCGATCTGGCGTCGTACTTTTGCCACTACTTCTTCTATTCGGGCCGGGTGTATGCGTCCGTCGGCCACAAGCTGGTGAAGTGCCAGACGGGCAATTTCGCGGCGTACGGGGTCGAAGCCCGACAGAACTATGGCCTCGGGGGTGTCGTCTACAATGATTTCGATTCCGGTGGCGGCTTCGAGGGCGCGAATGTTGCGTCCTTCGCGACCAATGATACGTCCTTTTATCTCATCGCTGTCGATGTGGAATACCGTTACCGAGTTTTCGATGGCAGTTTCAGTGGCCACTCGCTGAATCGATTGCACAACAATGCGTTTTGCTTCTTTGTTGGCGGTCATTTTTGCATCGGCCATTATGTCGTTGATGTAGGAGGCGGCTGCGGTTTTCGCTTCGTCTTTGAGCGATTCGATCAGTTTTTCCTTAGCGTCTTCCGACGACAGGCCCGATATGTGTTCAAGCTGTTCCTGTGCCTGCTTGTGCATGCGGTCGATTTCGGCTTTGCTTCCGTCGAGTGCAATTGCGCGGTTGTCGAGTTGCTGTCTGATGGAGTCGAGTTCGTTGCGGGTGCGCTGATTCTCGCTCTGCTGCTGGTTCAGCTGCAGTTCGCGCTGTTTGATTTTGTTTTCTCCGGCCTGGATTTTCGAAAGCCTCTGGTTTGCCTGCTTTTCGGCGTCGGCGGTTATTTTCAAGGCTTCTTCTTTGCCTTCGAGCTGTTTTTTGCGTTTTATGTCTTCGGCTTGAGTCTCGGCCTCGCTTATTATCAGTTTGGCTTTGCTGCGTGCCATGTTACGCTGGGTTATAACGGCAGCCACAGCTCCGATGGCGGCAGCTGCTATGGCTGTTATTATGGTTGTCAAAAGGCTCATAATATATTGTGAGTTTTTTTGATGATATGGATATTAAGTTGTTTATTATATTGAAATTCAGAAAAATAAAAAAAACACTTGTGCCACAATGTAGGTTTGTGGTACAAGTGCGGTAAACTTATGCTGCATGGCCTGAACAGCTCTCATTGCTGAGAGTCCAGAAGCCTGTCGAGTTCTCGCTCAAAATCGCCTATCATCTTTTGCTGTTCTTCGAACTGGTCGGTCTTGCGGTAATATAGTTCGGCGAAAGCCAGTGCCACACGGGCAAGGATGTCGGCGGTGGAACGTTTAGGGTCGGATTTCGACCATTCTTTCCACAGTTTGTTGACATGATATTCGGCCTTGCGGTACAGGCGTTCCTCTGAACGCATGATAGGAAACTGCACAGGCTCGGTGTCTGCTATATGAACCGTAACACGGAATATTTCTTTGCTACGGTCGTTGTCATTATCTTGAGTTTGACTATTCATCAGGGGCATCAGTCGTTGAGGTCGAGGATGCAGCGGTCAATTTCCCGCACGAGTCTGGTAATAACGGCTTTAGCCTTGCGCGTTTCCTCAGGGTTGGCTCCGACCGATTTCACAAGCCTCAGGTATTCGTTTGCAATTTTCAGTCGTTCAATCTCCGCCTGCAGTTTTGCAATCGAATCGGAGAGCCTGCTTATTTCGGCGTTTGCTTCGTCAAGCTGCTTTCGGAGTGCGGTATATCTGCCCGTGATAATCTGGGCTTTTACGCTTACTCTGTCGAGTTGTTGCTTAAGGTTAACGGCCATTCTTACCAATTTTTTACAAATGTAGCGCTTTTTTTTTGAATGACCTCGTTTTTCTATGTATTTTTTTGGTGAGCGACAATAAAAATACGGCTGTACGTGTCGAGACGCACAGCCGTATGGTGCTTTTTACCGGTTCGGGGTTATTTGCCTGCTACCAGGGCAAGGGTGTCGCGGGCAATCATGAGTTCTTCGTCGGTGGGAACAATCACCACTTTTACCTTTGATGATGGTGTGGATATGATTTTTTCTTCGCCACGTGTGCTGGCGTTGATTTCTTTGTCGATTTCCACACCCATGAATTTGAGCGGTGCGCATACGTCTTCGCGAACATCCATCTGGTTCTCTCCTACGCCTCCGGTCCATACAATCACGTCTACGCCACCCATCTCGGCGGCATACGCGCCAATGTATTTTATGATGCGCAGCTTATACATGTCCAGAGCCAGAGTGGCGCGTTCGTTGCCTGCTTTCACAGCTGCCTCGATTTCGCGCATGTCGCTGCTGATTTCGCTTACTCCGGCCACGCCGCTTTCCTTGTTTATGATTTTCTGGAGTTCTGCGGCGCTGAGGTTATGCCGGGTCATGAGATAGGTGAGCGCACCCGGATCGACGTCGCCCACACGTGTTCCCATCATGAGGCCTTCGACCGGAGTGAGGCCCATGGATGTGTCGATGCTTTTGCCGCAGTCGACGGCGGTTACCGATCCGCCGTTTCCGATGTGACAGGTTATGATTCGTGTTTTGGCCGGGTCGACGCCTAATATTTCGCATACACGTCCGGCTACATAGCGGTGGCTTGTTCCGTGGAATCCATACCGGCGCACTCCGTCTTCTTTGTAGTACTTGTATGGCAGTGCGTACATGAATGCTTTCGGCGGCATGGTCTGGTGGAATGCGGTGTCGAATACTCCTACCTGAGGCACGCCGGGCATGAGTTTGTCGATAGCTTCGATGCCTGTCATGTTGGCCGGGTTGTGCAGCGGAGCAATGTCGTAGCATTCGCGAATCATGTTTTTGACCTCATCGTTGATAATCACGCTCTTGGTGAATTTTTCAGCTCCGTGTACCACACGATGTCCTACGGCTCCGATTTCGTCGTAGCTGCTTATGCAGCCTTCCACGGGGTCGGTGAGCAGGTTCAGCACGGCTTTGATGGCGCCCTGATGGTCAACTTTGCCGAGTTGTATGGTGGCTTTGGAGCCATCGGCTTTGCGGTATTTTATAAAGCCGTCGTCAAGGCCTATTTTTTCCACACCGCCTTCTGCAAGGGCTTTTTCTGTGTCTGAGTCGAAGAGTTTGTATTTTACCGAGCTGCTGCCCGAGTTTAGAACAAGAATTTTCATTTTTAGATTCAGGTATTTATTTTGATCCGATAGCCTGGCAACAGGTCATTATTATGGTTTTGTAAATGTCTTCGGGGAAGCATCCGCGCGAGAGGTCGTTGACCGGAGCCGCAAGTCCTTGAAGCACCGGACCTACAGCCTGTACGCCTCCGAGGCGCTGTACCAGTTTGTAGGCGATGTTTCCTACCGACAGGTTGGGGAATACGAGCACATTGGCTTTGCCGCTCAGCTGGCTGTCGGGAGCTTTCGAGTGGGCAACCGAGGGAACGATGGCAGCATCGGCCTGAAGTTCGCCGTCGAGAATCAGTTCCGGATCCATTTCATGGGCTATGCGTGTGGCTTCAATTACCTTGTCGACGATTTCGCCGGAAGCCGATCCTTTTGTGGAGTAGCTCAGCATTGCCACTCTTGGCGATATGCCGGCGATGTCGCGGGCTGTATCGGCAGCCGATATGGCTATCTGGGCCAGTTCGGCAGCTGTCGGGTCGGGAACCACCGCGCAGTCTGCGAATATCAGAATGTGGTCGGTGCCGAATGGAAGGTTTTCCGGCAGTAGCATAAGGAATGCGCCTGACACCACCTGTATGCCGGGTTTGGTTTTGATTACCTGGAATGCGGCGCGGAGCACATTGCCGGTGGTGTTGCGTGCTCCCGCAACCTGACCGTTTGCATCGCCTGCCTTCACCATAAGGCAACCGAGATACAGCGGGTTGGCTGTGGTGAGGCGGGCCTGCTCCATTGTCATGCCTTTGTTCTTGCGTAGTTCGTAGAGCAGCGGGGCATAGCGGTCGATTACGGCTTCGTCCGACGGGTCAACGATGGTGGCGTCGCCAATGTGTTCGAGTTTCATGTCGGCGGCCAGACGCTTTATGGCATCAGGCTGTCCGATAAGAATTATGTCGGCTATATGGTCGGCAAGAATTCGGTCTGCTGCTGTGAGTGTACGAGGTTCGTCGCCTTCAGGCAATACAATTCGCTGCCGCGAGGCTCTGGCCTTTGCGGTCAGTTTTTCAAATAGTTCCATTGTCTATTGTGTATCTATGTTAGATTCCTGTTTGTTCTGCAAATTTATGAAATTCGTTTGAAAATCACAAATTTATATTCGGTAAAACAAAATATGGAGTTGATTGTTAGTAAGATAAAACATTGTTAACTTTTTAATTCTCATATTATGGCACGAAATCATAAACGGAAGAATACTACGGGTGTATGGCTCGCGATAGGGGCCATAGTACTGATAATACTGCTTGTTATCTGGCTTACTTTCGCCGACTTGACCGGCAACACCGATGTAGCGGCTTTTCTGAATGTTAAAACTGTATGATTATGGGAGATATCAATGTCTGGGCATGGGTGGCCTGGGTTATAGTCGGTCTGGCTGTGGGGCTTATGGCAGGTCGTGCGCTCGGCGGCCGTAGAATATTGGCTGTCGATTTGCTTGTCGGACTTGTGGGTGCTTGCCTCGGCGGATGGGGTTGTGATCTTGCGCTTGGCGACGATACTCCGCAGCTGTTTATAATTTCGGTACTTGTGGCTTTGTTCGTTTCCGGCTGTCTGATATGGCTGTTCGATGCCGTATGGCAGTTGTTCAACCACGATTAGACCACGTTTCCCGGTTGGGGAACTGTGTCTAATAGCGGTGGCTTAGTTTTTTTTGACGACAGGCTCAAAACATACAGGGAGTGTATCCGCAGCGGATACACTCCCTGTATGTTTCTTTCTTTTTGCCTATGAAGAAAATCAAGCGTTCTTCGAGGGCATGCGACGCTCTTTGATACGGGCTTTCTTGCCGGTAAGCGCACGCAGATAGTAAAGTTTCGCACGACGAACTTTACCGTATTTGTTGATGGTGATTGAGTCGATGAACGGCGATTCGATAGGGAAGATACGTTCAACACCGATGTTGTCGCTCATTTTGCGTACGGTGAAACGCTTCTTGTTGCCTTCGCCGCTGATGCGGATCACAACGCCGCGGTACTGCTGGATACGTTCCTTGTTACCTTCTTTGATACGGTAAGCCACGGTGATGGTGTCGCCGGGGCCGAATTCGGGATGCTGCTTGCCGGTAGCAAATGCTTCTTCGGCAACTTTAATCAGGTCCATTGTAGTCTGTAAAGATTAAAATGTTAA
>JAIDBM010000356.1 GCA_029056365.1 Muribaculaceae bacterium
GTTCCAGTCGCCTGCGGCCACAGTCGAAGCCGGCACCACTTTGTACTGGAAGCCTTCGGCGGCCTGCTGGGCGGTGACATCGAATTTCACGGTGAATTCGGGTGTGTCGTATACACTGCCGTTCGGGTTGAGACGGCTGAACTTCATGCCTTTGTTGATGTCCCAGTTGCAGAAGCTGCCCACGAGGAAGTATTCGTCCTCAACGGTGTAAGTCTGGTAGGGAAGCACCTTGTATTCAACGGTGGCATAGTACTTGTCGAGTCCGCCCAGACGCATTGTGGCGTTACCGTTTACCGCATAGGCGGGGAAACGGCAATGCACAGTCTGTTCGGCCGGCGACTTCGACACAAGCTCGCGTACGGCATCGGTGAACGAAGCGGGAGCCACGCTTACCACGTTGTCGGCTATGACAGTCTCGACCGTCACCGACTTTGTGAAATCGGCATCCGAGCCAACTTCCATCGGAAGCACCAGAGTGTATGTATCGGGGAAATTGGTGAGTTCGGTTATGTTCATAACCGGAGCAAGTTCACCCTTCTCGGCATATTCGTTGAGGTTGATAGGATTTGTAACGCCATAGTCACCCTGTGAGAGGGTAAGACCGGCGGCATCGAATATCTCGGGCTGGGGATATTCCTGTACCGGAGGATTCGGCAGTTCGTCATCGCAAGCAACGAAGCCGAGACTCAGGGCAATCCCGCAAAATAAAGCAAATTTTTTCATTGTATTGTTTTGGAATTTTTATCGTGATGGACTCCGCCGCTTTTTCCGGCGGAGTCCGGATAATATCTTGTAGTATTGCTTATTCGGCAGCTTCCTTGAACACAGGCTCGTTCATGCCGGTGGCGTCGAGACCTACCTGTACATCCCACTTGCCGTAACGGAACCATACTTTGGGTTTCTTGGAATCCTGCAGACTTACAACCAGAGTCATCTCGGTTTCTTCATCAAGGAAAACACCCCAGTTGCCCTTGCCGTAAACTGCATCGCCCTTGAACTGGCCATCGACAAATTCATCGGTGATTACCACCACATAGAAGTCGTCGGTATGTGAACCTACCATTTTCGAGGCATCGTTCCAGCCGCTGAGCTCAGTGAAGAAACGGAACTGGGTGGTGTAGTTCTGCGGGTTCGCCGGGTCAAGAGTCTTGATCGAGGCTGTAGCGGGCAGGTTGAATGTAGCAGCGTAGAGCTTGCTGCCGATTTCCGGTTCGATGAGCTTGTACGAGTCATAGAAGTCCTGGAACGAGGCCGAGGGTTCGTTCCATGTGGCACCCTTATCGATAGTATCGCCCACATAGTAGATGAATCCGGCCTTGGGCACTGCGAACGAGAACTGCACCTTGTTATAAGACACTACATTGCTCGACACTATACGGCTGCCGGGAACACCGGGAATCTCACATACGGCACGGAAATATACCGGCATCACGGTCTTGCCGCCATTGTCGACATAATCCTGATAGTCGTCTTCGGTTGAGTCGCTGTCGAAACCAAGCAGCTGGGTCATGGCCACAGCGAGGTCGTATGTGCGGAATTTCATTTCGCCGCTGTTCATATCCTGGTTTGACAGGTCGCGGTAGTTCGCTTCCTGAGTCTCTGTGGCATCGACAAAGTTTTCGCTGAGCGACACCTGTACACTGTAGCTTGCCTGTGCGGCGAAGCCGTAGTCAGGCTGCGATGCATAGAGCACGAAGGTCGATTTGTCCTCCATGTCGGACGTAGTTGCGAGATACTCGTTCTGCAGCGCGGGAGTGTTGATAGTGAACGTGGTGGGTTCCTGGAATACCGGCTTTTCGGTATCCACGCAGCTCTGCATGGCCGCTGCCACAGCCACCCCGGTCAGTATATTTATAAATTTTTTCATTGTTGTTGTCATTGTTTTGAATGATTACACAATCGTGCCATTAATAGCCGGGGTTCTGACCCACTGTAGCCACATACTGGTAGGGGATAGCGAACAGAGCGCGGTAGTCGGGTATCGATGCACCGGAATAAACGCCGCCCTTCCACGACCAGAGGTAAGTCGAACCGGTGTAGCGTCCGAAACGGATAAGGTCGCTGCGGCGATGGCCTTCCATATAAAGTTCGCACTGGCGTTCGTGAAGAATTTCGGTTGCCGAGGGGTTGCTGATGGGGTCGAGTCCTACACGTGCACGCACCTTGTTGAGATATTCATAGCCGTTGCAGTTCACGCCGTGAAGCTGGCACTCGGCAAGCATCAGGTAAGCGTCGGCCAGACGGAACAGAGGATAGTCGGTGTCGGAACATGCCGCATTGCCGTTGTTGTCGCCAGCTTCGTTGTAATAGTCGGTTTCAAGTGTATTGGTATACTTTATGAGCATGTAACCGCACGATTTCTCATCGTATGATTCGAGGTCGGGAATTTCTTCCTGATAGGTACCCTCGAAAATCAGACGGCGGGGATCGCCTTTGAGAGCCTTCGACAGTTCGGGGCGCAGACGCAGACCGGCCCAGGTGTCGTTCGGGCTGTTGAGCTTCTTGAGCTGCACTCGCACCGGGTCGTTTTCGTCTTCGGTGTCAGGCACCATCCATGCGCCCACGGTGAGATAAGTTGTGCCGCCGAAAGTTTCGCAGAAAGCGATTCGCTGAGGCACACCCCAGATAATCTCGCCGTTACCCACATATTTGTCGTTGGAGGCGCAGAACAGATATTTATATTCGGGAGCGAGTTCAAGACCTGTCTCCACAACATGCTTCAGAGCATCGGCGCATTCCTGCCACATGGGTGTGCCGGTGTAAACCTCGGCATTGAGGTAAAGCTTTGCAAGAAGCATGTAGCCGGCCTCGCGCGACACACGGCCGTATACCTGCTGTGCCGCAGGAACAAGGTTGTCGACATGGGCTTTCAGGTCGGCGACAGTGCCGTCGAAAAGCTGCTTGCGGTCGTAAGTTTCAGGTATGGCGCCGGTGGGGCTGTCTTCGGTAATCCACGGGCCGCGTCCGAAGAGGTCGATCAGATAATAGTTCGCAAGGGCGCGGAGAGTACGGGCCTCGGCGTCAAGAGCCTTGATTTCATCCTCGGTATAATATGCAGGGCCGAACTTGTGCAAGTCGTTGATATATACCGATGCAATTTTGGCCAGATGGTTCTCACGCGAGTATGCGGCGTACTGCCACTCGTTGTCGGTGCCCCAGATGTTGAAGTTGAGCACAGTATAGCCGGGGTCGTTCCATTTGTCGGATATAAAACATTCATCGGCCACGATTTCCTGAAGATTGAAGTGGCAACGTGTGAAAGAGCCTGCACCGCCGTCCGACACATCCAGACCGTCGCCGGTAAGGAGGTCGTAATACAGAGCGCCCAGCAGCGACTCCATCTCGGCCTTCGAGGAAGGTTCGACTTTCACATCGGGGTCTTCGGGTGTAACGTCAAGGTCACCTACACACGAAGTAAACATCGCAGAGATGGCCACAGCACCGAAAGCCATATATTTCGAAATTTTCATATATAGTCTGTTAGTGTTTGGTGTTTTTGAATTAGAATGTAGCTACAATACCGAGCGAAGCGGTGATGGGTCGGGGATAAACGTTGTTGTCGATACCCTTTGCGTAGGTTACTTCGGGGTCGAGACCCTTGTATTTTGTGATTACGAACGGATTCTGAACGGCACCGAACAGACGCAGACGCAGCTTGTTGTCGAGCAGGTTCTGCCAGGTGTATCCGAGCGTGATGTTGTCGCAGCGCACGAACGAGGCGTTCTGAACAAAGTAGTTCGACAGCAGCATTTCGGTGGTGCGGGTCTGCTTGAACAGATAGGTGTCGCTGAGCAGATTCGACAGCGGAGCCACCGATGTGGCGCTCACGAACACGTTGTTCGCCTGATTCTTGTTGTATACCCAGTTGTTGAAGTTGCCGCGGAGCACAATGCCGAGGTCCCAGTTCTTCCAGTTGAAATTGTTGTTCCAGGTGGCGGTGACTGTGGGGTTGATGCTGTGGTAGTAGATTTTGTCGGCATCGGTTATGATACCGTCGCCGTTCTGGTCCACGAACACACCTTCAAGAGGATTGCCGTCGGCATCGTATACCTGCTCGTATACATAGAAGCTGTAGGCGGGATGACCTACCTCGTGTTTCTGCACGTTCAGACCGTTGCCGATAGCGCCGGTTATACCGGAATAACCATCGGCCAGACGGGTGATTTTGTTCTGGTTCCAGCCTACGTTCACGCTCGAGGTCCAGGTGAAGTCTTTTGTCTGTACCGGACGAGCCACAAGGTTGAATTCGATACCGTAGTTCTCGAGGTCGCCGGCGTTGATGTTGCCGGTGTTCGAGAGGTTCGAGCCTGCGGGATAGTTGGCGCTCACCAGAAGGTCCTTGGTCTTGCGGTTGTAGTAGTCGATGCTGCCGCTGATTCGTCCGTTGAGGAAGGCGAAGTCGATACCGCCGTTCCATGTGTGGGTTTCTTCCCACTTGAGGTCTTCGTTATATTTGTCGGGATTGAGTGTGAATATGTAATCGCCGTTTACAGGGTAGCGACCGGCGGTGTTGTTCGACCAGTAGTATGTGCCCAGATAGGGGAAGTAGTCGTTGCCGAGGTCCTGCTGTCCGGTCACACCGTAACCGCCGCGAATCTTGAGTTCGCTGAGCACACCGCGAGCTCCTTCCATCCAGGCTTCGTCGAGAATCTTCCAGCCAAGCGCGAACGCGGGGAAAGTACCCCAGCGGTTTTCCTTGCCGAAGCGGCTGGTACCATCGCGACGTACGGTGGCGGTAATCATATAGCGGTCATAGAAAGTATAGTTCAGGCGTCCGAAGAACGATACCAGCTGATAGGGTTCCACATCGGTGGTAGTGGCTGCATACTGGTAGTAGGCATACTGACGGAGGACTGCGTCGTCGGCTTGGGCGATCGACGGGTCTACATATCCGCGGCCATGGGCAACCCTTTTGAATTTCTGCCACGAGTAGCCGGCGGTAACATCTATAAAGGAGTGTGCGTCCTTGAAGTCCTTGCTGTAGTTCAGATAGAAGTCGAGCAGCAGGTTATAGGTGCGGCTGTTGTCCCAGCCTACATTGGTATAACCGTCTTTGATAATCACGACATCGTCGGCCGACGCCTGGTAGGAGAAGCCTCCCAGCCATGCCTTGGGCGAGAACGCGCTGTTAAGGTTGGTGCATTCGCCGTGGGCATAGTCGTAGCCAAGGTTGAGGTTGGCACGTAGCTCACGCACGAAGGCCATCTTCAGGTCGAGCTGGAGTTTGCCTAT
>JAIDBM010000357.1 GCA_029056365.1 Muribaculaceae bacterium
ATTCGGCCGCCTTATGGGGGGTATAGCTCCCTTGCTTTCAATGCGCGACGACGGAACCCCCGAGGGAGCGAAACGCGCCGAACTGCGTAGTCTTGCATTGCGCAGCTATGCCAATGCGGTCGACCCCGACAACGCCGACTATCTTCTGTGGCGCGGCCACGGCCAGGCCCTTGTCGATGCCGCCTATGTGGCCGAAAGTTTCATCCGCGCCTACGATGCTTTGTGGATGCCGCTCGACAGTGTTACCAAGGCACGCTATATAGGCGAGTTCACACAGCTGCGCCGTGTCGACCCCCCTTATACCAACTGGGTGCTTTTTTCATCTACTATCGAAAGCTTTCTTGCCAAGGCCGGCGCTCCATGCGATGAATACCGAATCAATTCGGCCATACGCAAAACCGAGGAGTGGTACACCGGCGACGGCTGGTATGCCGACGGACCGTCGTTTGCCTTCGATTACTACAGCAGCTATGTGTTTCATCCGATGTATCTCGAAACCCTCGCCAACATGAAGGACGCCGGAATATACACCCGCATACACTATCCGAAATACTACGACCGCGCTTTGCGTCGCGCACAGAAGTTCAGCATAGTGCTCGAGCGGCTTATTTCGCCCGAGGGTACATTCCCGGTATTCGGTCGTTCGATACCTTACCGAATGGCGGCCATGCAGCCTCTGGCTCTGATGGCCTGGTATGGCAGGCTGCCGGACGGTCTTGGCTACGGCCAGGTGCGTAATGCGCTTACCATGGTGATGCACAAAATGTTCGACGGCAATAAGAATTTTAACGACGGAGGTTTCCTGACCATTGGCTTTGCCGGCGAACAGCCGAACATTGCCGACTGGTACACCAACAACGGAAGCCTATATATGACCTCGCTGGCATTTCTTCCGTTAGGTCTGCCTGCAAGCCATCCGTTCTGGACCGATGCGCCGCAGCCCACCACCAGCCAGAAGGCATGGGGCGGAATGCCCTTCCCGAAAGACCATCACTGGGACGACGGACAAAGCGTGAAAGATCTTTTCTAATACAACATACATCCAAGGGTACATATATAAACTAAGGGTACATAACCAAACTAAGGGTACGTAAGCAGTCTAAAGGTAGGTGATATGTTTTAGGTTTGCATTTTTTTAAGCATATTACAACTTAGTCCTTAAAATAACAGACGTGAAAACTAATTTCAAGATTATCATCGCATTGCTGCTGGCATGTGTGTGCATGCCGGCGGCATTTGCCGGTAAAGGCAGCTTCGAGGCGGGCAAAGGAAGCTTTTTGCTCAACGGCGAGCCATTTGTGGTGAAAGCCGCCGAGTTGCATTACCCGCGCATTCCGCGCCCCTACTGGGAACACCGTATACAGATGAGCAAGGCGCTGGGCATGAACACAATATGTCTGTATGTGTTCTGGAACGCACATGAGCCGCAGCCCGACAATTTCGATTTCACCGATCAGAACGACCTTGCCGAGTTTATCCGTCTGTGCCAGAAGCACGACATGAAGGTGATTCTGCGCCCGGGTCCGTATGTGTGCGCCGAATGGGAAATGGGCGGACTGCCCTGGTGGCTGCTTAAGAAAAAAGATATACGTCTGAGAGAGAACGATCCATATTTCCTTGAGCGTGTCGACAAATTCCAGAAGGCCGTGGCCGAGCAGGTGAAGGATCTTACCATAGCCGACGGAGGCCCGATAATTATGGTGCAGGTGGAAAACGAATACGGAAGTTACGGCATCGACAAGGAATATGTGGGCAATATCCGCGACATGCTGCGCAAGAACTTCGGCAACGAAGTCACACTGTTCCAGTGCGACTGGTCGTCGAACTTTCTTAACAACGGACTCGACGACCTGATCTGGACCATTAATTTCGGCACAGGAGCCGATATCGACCAGCAGTTCGCGCCGCTGAAAGCCGCCCGTCCTGACAGTCCGCTCATGTGCAGCGAGTTCTGGAGCGGCTGGTTCGACAAGTGGGGCGCCAATCATGAAACCCGTCCGGCGGCCGACATGATACAGGGCATAGAGCAGATGCTCGACCGTGGAATATCGTTCAGCCTGTATATGACTCACGGCGGCACCAACTGGGGTCACTGGGCCGGAGCCAACTCTCCGGGCTTTGCTCCCGACGTGACATCGTACGACTATGACGCCCCGATTTCGGAGTCGGGCGTTGCCACTCCGAAATATCACATGCTGCGTAAATCGCTGGCAAAGTACTCCGGCGGCAAGTTGCCGAAAGTGCCGGCGCCTGTCGGCACAGTGGCCGTGAAGCCGTTCCGCCTCACGGAAGTGGCTCCGCTGTTCGAAAATCTGCCCGAAGCAAAAACCGATGCCGCCATACGCACCATGGAGGAATATGGCCAGGGCTTCGGCAGCATACTCTATCGTACTGACTTGCCGGAACTGAAACCCGGCGCGATACTAACCGTGAACGACCCGCACGACTTCGCGCAGGTGTTTGTCGACAATGAATATATAGGCACTCTCGACCGCCGTAACGGCGACCGCGAACTTGTTCTGCCGGCATGTGCGCGTGGCGCCCGGCTGGATATTCTTGTAGAGGCAATGGGCCGCATCAACTTCGGCCGTGCCATAAAAGACTTCAAGGGCATTACCGACAAGGTTACGATTACTGAAGACCGCGACGGCCACAATTTCGTGTGCGAGCTGTCGGGCTGGCAGGTGTACAATCTTGAAGATGTGCCGGAATTCTACACATCGATGCGATTCCGGCCGCTGTCGGAGTCGGATGCCGATGCCGGCGGTCGCCTGCCCCGGGGCGTTTATCGCGGCACCTTTACCGTCGACAAGCCGGGCGACACCTTCCTTGACTTCGAGACATGGGGCAAGGGGCTGGTGTATGTCAACGGCCATGCCCTGGGGCGTATCTGGGAAATCGGTCCGCAGCAGACACTTTACATGCCCGGATGCTGGCTGAAAAAGGGCGAGAACGAAATTGTGGTGTTTGATATACTCGGACCAAAGGAAGCCCGAAGCGAAGGCCACCGTGAGCCGGTGCTCGACAAACTGCTGGTTACACGACGCCTGATTCACCGCGAGGAAGGTCAGGAACTTGACCTGTCGGGCGAGACCGCTGTGCTGCAGGCCGCTTTCCAGCCCGGCAACGGCTGGCAGGAGCGCAAGCTCGAGCAGCCGCTGCGGGGACGTTATCTCTGTTTCGAGGCGCTCGACGGCCACAATGCCGACGAAATGGCGGCCATAGCCGAATTCTATGTGCTCGACGACAAGGGCGAACGCCTTTCGCGCGAGCCCTGGATTGTCGACTGGGCCGACAGCGAGGAAGTAAACCAGGGCAACCGCAGTGCCGACAAGCTGTTCGACCTGCAGGAATCGACCTACTGGAGCACTGTGCCCGGCGCGGCGTTCCCGCATTCGTTTGTAATCGACCTCGGTGCGGTGCGAAACATCGGAGGCATACAGTATCTGCCGCGCATGGAGCAGGGTGCCCCGGGTTCGATAAAGAATTATAAGGTGTATATAAAGAACAGTCCGTTCAAGTTATGAAATCTCTAATAGCCGGCATGTGCATGCTGCTTTCGGGCAGCATGGCACATGCCGCCGGCGATGAACCGTCGGCATATCTGTTTGCATATTTCACCGGAAACCGCATGAGCGAGGAGGCGGTGTGCTATGCCGTGAGTAGCGACGGATTCAATTTCAAGGCGCTCAACGGAGGCCGTCCGGTGCTCGACTCGCGCCTCATCAGTTCTACCGGCGGGGTGCGCGACCCGCATCTGTTGCGTGGCCACGACGGAGACCCATATTACTATATGGTGCTTACCGATATGGTTTCGGCCAACGGATGGGATTCGAACCGCGCCATGGTGATGCTGCGCAGCACCGACCTTGTAGGCTGGGATGCATCGGTGGTGAATATTCAGAAAAAATTCGGGCAGGAGAATCTTAAACGTGTGTGGGCGCCGCAGACAATATACGATGCCGATGCCGGCAAGTATATGGTTTACTGGTCGATGAAACATGGCGACGGCCCGGATATAATATATTATGCCTATGCCAATGGCGATTTCAGCGATATCGAAGGCGAGCCGCAGCCGTTGTTCCTGCCTTCGGACGGCAAATCGTGTATCGACGGCGATATAGTGCGTACGCCCGACGGAACTTATCACCTGTTCTACAAAACCGAAGGCCATGGAAACGGCATTAAGGTGGCCACAACATCGAACCTCACATCCGGGCGGTGGAACGAGCAGCCCGACTACAAGCAGCAGACCGCCGACGCCGTCGAGGGAGCTGGAGTGTTCCGGCTAATAGGCAGCGACAGATATATACTCATGTACGATGTGTATACCAGCGGACGGTATGATTTCACCGAGTCGACCGACCTGCGCACATTCCGCAAGGTGTCAGAGCCTGTTACCATGGATTTTCATCCGCGTCACGGCAGTGTGATACAGATAAGTGATTCTGAGCTGCACCGGCTTGTAGAGCACTTCGGTTTTTAGCTTAAAAAACCGAAGTGCAGTTATCGGGGGGCTAAATATTCTCTACAATAATCATGTAGCCTGCCGTGAAGGTTTTGCCCGGAGCCAGCAGGTTGGTGTATTCGCGCTCCATGAAATCGCCTTCGAAACCGATGCGGTCGCAGCGGCCCCACCAAGGCTCGATGCACACGAACGGGCAGTCGGCTTTCGGCGACCACAGACCGGTGAGCGGCGCCTGGAACAGCAGCGACAGATAGGGACGCATGTCTTTCGACAGCATTGACACACGGTGAACCTGCCTGTCGGCCAAAATTATGGCATCGTTGGCAAAGGTGTCGGCTGTAAGCGGAAGAAGACCGTTGTCGTCGAGCGTTACCGGAAGGTTGTCGGCTCCGATACAGCCTTTTTCAGAAATCTGCTGTCTGTGCAACGAGCGCGGACCAAAGAGAAAATAGCCGTGTATCGGGTCGGAGGCATTGAAATCAGGATAATTGAACGCCGGATGAGCGCCGATGTGGAATGCCATGTCTGCGTTGCCGGTGTTTATTACTCGCCACATTACTTCCAGACGTTCGCCCTGGAGCCGATATCCGATTTCAAGCCGGAATCTGCGCGGATACAGTTCAAGAGTCTCGTTGTCGGATTCAAGCGCGAACCAGGCCTCGTCGTCGGGGCAATCGGTTATGGGAGTGAATTCGCGGTCGCGTGCGAAACCGTGTTGTCCGAGAGTGAATTCTTGGCCATCCATGCGGTAACGGTTGTTCCACAC
>JAIDBM010000358.1 GCA_029056365.1 Muribaculaceae bacterium
AGCATCATCGGGCAACCGACGCTCGAGTTCGTTGTATGTGGCTATGGCACCTGCGATATCGCCCGTTTTCCGCTGCCTGGCCGCCTTAAGGCGCAACTACCATGTGATTCCGTCATCCATGGTGTTGGCACGCGATTAAAAGTCAAGTGCCTCGTTCCATTTCCCCTGACGTTCGCAGCAATAGCCACACTTCTGATAAACATCGGCCTGCGGTCCGTCGATTTCGGCAAGTTTACCGAATATATACAGCGCGTCGCTCCATGCACCGATTTTAAAATACACCTCCGCCATGGCACGCAGCACTTCGGGGTCTGTAAAATCGCTGGCAAGCGCACTGACACGGATAAGATTGAATGTACCGTCGAACGGATTAAAGAACTCGCCCTTTCGGCGGAACAGTTTAAAGAACCTGTAGAGGTCGAGCACGTATGAGTTTATCTGGCTCCGGCGTGAACCGTCGCCTGTAGTGTCGGTTGTATGTTCCATGGCTTCACGTACCTGCTCAACCTGCTGGCTCAGCTGTCCGAACATGGCGTTTCGCTGGCTTTCCGGCATCATGCCTATAGAGAGCATCATTGAGTATTTGTCGGAATCGCACATATATGGCGCCCGGCCCATCAGCGCCACCACCGGACTGTCGGCCATGTCGGCAAACTCGCTTCGCCGGATGGTGAACGGCACAAACCAGTTTGCAATCTCGTTAAAAAACGGAAACTGCTTTAATTGCGAGAATGTGGCCATGTAGACATCGCCACCCGACTCCTGTATTTCACTGAAACGCCGAATTTTATCATTCAGACCCGATTGTTCAAGCAGTTCTTCCCATTCGGGATTTTCCATAGCGTCCTCCGGCGACAGGCCGGAATCGCGGAAGCGGTCGGCAAGGTCTCGGCCCCGCTTCATCAAATCGGGCAGAACCTCTTCGTTTATCTGACGTGTAAGGCGTTCGGTGTCACGTGTACGGGCAAGTTCGCCGAATGCGGCGGTAAGGTCCTTCGACCACTGCGGGTTGTCGCGCAACAAGTCCAGACGAGTCAGAACCTCGGCATCAATCCTGCGGTTTCGGTAACGGAAAAGACCTATCAGCAGCCCGACCAATGCGCGTACACTTACCTGACTGTCGGGACTCTGATATGCATCGATGAGTAATGTAAAACGTCGGCTGTCGTAAAATTCAAGCAGTCCCATGGTAATAGCTCCGACTGCCAGACATTTCACTTCAGAAGGAACATCTGATACAAGGAGCAGCCGTACAGAAGCCTCATCGGCTACTGAAAACGGGAACTGCACCCATAAAAGATCGAACAGACGGCGCTGAAGCGTTTCGCGATGCCTGAGTTCGCCGGCATCGCCGGCAGGCATCTCGCTGAGATTAATATAAGTCTGGACTTCTCTGGCCACATTATCCTCGCCTCTCAGACTTAGCGTACGCAGCACATTGTAATAGAGCGTAGGAGTCTCGGGGGTAAGCATACTGCGCACCAGCAGGTCGAGCAACTGCCGCAGCTGCTGTATGATGCTGCGATATACATCGGCCCGTGAAGGGTCTTCGCTGCCCTGGGCCATATATCGCAACATATAGGCATAAGTCTGCTCGCACTGCTTGATTTTCTCAGTTATCCCGAATGTCATGGCCTGCTCGCTTAGCTGACGCATAGCCATAAACGCATCATATAGCATGCCGCTGTTAAGCTGCTGCTTTATGGAGTTGGATATCTGTAGGATTTCTTTTTTGTTCATGCCTTGTGTTATTACAAATTCTGTGCCAAAATACGGGCCACTTCAATCCACGTGTCACGGTCGAAGGCGTTTTCGGGAATCCGCAGTCCGGCCCGTTTGCTGTCGGGCCACTCCAATATAACACTTTTTCCGTCATCATGGCAGCTGCGGAAGTCGCTCCAGCCGAACGATTCGTTTTTCAATGCCACATTGTCGCCGGAAGGCTCGTAACATATACACACTCCCTGAGGCGATATCGCAACACGATGCGGCAACACCGCGCGGCGTGCATCATCACCGAGCGCCTCGGAAATCCACACCGGTCCGAGCGCCATCGGAAACACTATGCACACCTCCATCAGAGCCACATATATGAACCGGCTGTCGAAACAAGCCGCAGCCACGGTTGCGGAAAGCACCAGAACAATAAGCCACAGCCACTGTCTCAGCTTCTTCATCACCCGGCCACGCACATAGGCTCCGGGAGTTTCTCTGATTATATCCGATGTGTAAGTCATGATTCAATAACGGCTTGCCCTGCGATAGAGTACAACCGCTATCACGGCATATATAACGTTCGGAATCCACATCGCCACCAACGGCGATGTAAGTCCCGAGACTGCAAATGTCTGCGTAACGGTCATGAACAGAATATAACTGAAACTCAGCACCAGACCGATACCGATGTTAAGGCCCAGTCCGCCTTTGACCTTACGCGACGACAGGGCCATGCCTATAATGGTGAGGATGAATGCGGCACCCGTCATGGCGAATCGGCGGTGGTATTCCACTTCGAATGTTTTTATATTCCCCACCCCTCTGTTGCGCTGACGCTCGATATACTCGCTGAGGTCGGGCGTGGTAAGCTTCTCGTGGTCGTTGGCGGCAATCAGAAAGTCGCGCGGCTCAAACGGAATCACCGTGTCGAGTTCGAAGCCCTTGCGTATTGTCTCGCGACGCTCGCCGAAGTCCCGCACAACATAGTCATATACTTTCCACTGATACAACGTATCCCACTTTATTGTCTGGGCGGTAAGGCGTGATGTAAGCCGTTTGAGGCTGTCGAACGACTCAAGCTGGAATTTGGCGCCCGTTCTGGTTATATTGTCGTATCTCGCCATATAAGCAATCTCGCCCGGCGCCACCATCAGCATTATGTTGGTTCCATAGTCGATGCGCTTGTTCTTAACATAAGTGTTGGTGTAATTGATTCGCTTGACATTGGCCGGAGGAATCACATATGCCGACAGAATGTATGTTCCGGCTGCGATTACCGTTGCCGCGATGAGGTACGGGCGTGTTAGACGCCTGAAGCTCATTCCGGTCGACAGCATGGCAATTATCTCACTGTTTCCAGCCAGTTTCGATGTAAAAAATATCACCGCGATAAAATTGAACAG
>JAIDBM010000359.1 GCA_029056365.1 Muribaculaceae bacterium
GAGTCAAGCTTGCTTGAACTATGCCGAGGCACAAGGAGAATGGGCGAAGCCAACCGGCAATGCCACTTCCGCAGCACCTATATTTTACTATCTACTCGATTGAATCCCTGCCAAAGATATAGCATGATATTATTGTAGAGATCTTCGTCTGTAGAATTGCCCATGGGGTTCATGTGATAGGAATCAATTACCCAGACGTCGTTGCTTGGAGAGTAGTAAATCCAGTTATCTGTTTCCGATTTTAATTTCTCTGGGCTTTCTTTAAGAAATTCCTCAATAATGAATTTCATAATCTTGCTACTGCCGCCACAGCACACTATAATATTGGGAGACAAAAGATGTAGTTGTTTAAGAATAAGTTCCTTGTAAATATCCACGTTTTCAAAAAGCGTATTCATGTCCGTTGTTGGACCGCCAGAGTGCTTTTTTAAATTAATTCTGGCAATCGCAGTGTCTTGCCAAATCTTGTTTACGTAGGCAACATCATTTACTTTGTTATAGGGTTCATAGCCAGACTTGGTTAAAGTGCTTAATCCTGCTGTAATACGGAGTAGATTCTTATTAAATCTACAGCCGAAAGATAGTGAGCCGTCCGTATTAGTGGTCAAATCAATAGCCCTCATGTCGTATGCGTTATTTACCTCATTGGGTTCCTTGGAAACGAATAGTATACGGCGTTTAGCTTTTGACCATTGCTCATCTTCTTTTCCGGCATATCGCCACATTTGATTGGAGTCAGTGTTGTGATAGAGACTCCCTTTGTAGTAAACCCCATCAGAAGACACATCACCATGATGAAGCTCTTCGGATTTAGCTCTCCAATCATTTAAAATCTTTTCGTTTTCTTTAAATGAATACATAATTATTGTTTTTTAATTTCAACTCTTTCGGCGAGCCGGATACTGGTTGCGCAATAAAAAGAGGGCGCAACGCTCTTTTGATTCTCTCTTTCGGTAAATTTTTTATTCTTCCGGTTTCTGAAGATCATCAGGCAGTTCCGCTATTTTGGCAATAAGCAGCTCGACTCGACGCTTCACTTCCTCCATATCGGGAAACGTCTGAAAATCAAGCTGGAACAGCGATTTATCCATGGGCTCATACCACCAGTAGTCGCTACGATATATTTCGCCATTGTCAACTTCGAGCAGACGAGACACATTCTCACGATATGTAGCTTCCTGTACACTGGTCACTACATAGAAGAGTACACGATCATCGTAGAATCCTATAGACACCCAGAGGTCGGTGCGCTTGTAGTCAGCATCGTTCCAGACGCAGACATAGCCGCGGTAGTCCTCGTCCCAGTCAACGCAATCAGCGCCTTGAATTTCGCCGGCTTCTACTGAGGTAATCAACTGTTTGCCACTATCAAAAGGAACTCTATTGAGTTTTTCGGCTATAGCTTTTACAGCTGTCGCATCCTCATCCGGAATTTCCCGGCCAGTCATAATCAAGTTTAAAATATCAAGAATATATGATGGCTTCGATTTTTTTTCTGATTCTTTCTTATTCAGCAGCAGACTCAAAAGATTACTACTTCCCGGCTCAAGGTATTCCGAAGATACACGATAGCGGGGCTCTGCGCCTTTTATACATTCGATGTCTACATCAAAAACACTCTGAAGCATATTCCGGATACGGTAAAAGGTGCGCTCGGGAATATCCTTGTCCTTCCAATCGTTCGAGGCCGAGTTGGCCCATTTGTCGCTAAGCTCTTCTCTTGTGATGCCTCTGGTAGATGCCTGGATAATTTCATTCATGACCCAGATGGCTCGTTTTAATTGTTTTTCAATCATTACTTTAGCCCTCTATTATATTAGGTGTTTTAAGTTTTGAATAATCATCGTTCATTATCGCTCCGTTGGAGAAGATAATGCCGTGTTGATTGAGGATTCCATGCTGTCGATGTATATGACCGAAGAGATGGGCTTTGATATGTAAGTCGGACAGCTTCATAAGTATATCTTCTGACCCATAGTTGATGTCATCGTCGAAGTCGAGGATGCCGTAAGCCGGAGAGTGGGTTATCAGCACATCGGTGTCATCGGGTATATTGGCGTAATGGCGAGTCTGACGGTCGCTGATGCAGTCTTCCGTAAACATCGGCACACCATAGAACTTCAGTCCCTCTATCTCGATTCCCGAATTGCAGAGATAATGGACGTTGCCGTCGAGGCCATCGATATTTGCATCATACAGGCATGAATCATGGTTGCCACAGATGAATATCTTGTGGCGATAGGGCAGGTCGCAAAACCAGTTGAGAAAGTCCAGTGCTTCCCGCTTCTCTCCGACCATGCAGAAGTCACCGGAGTGGACCATAACGTCAGCCTCCGGAAGATTTTTCAGCCGATGATGCGCTCCGTGGGTGTCTGATAGATGTAGTATCTTCATAAACAAATTTTATTTTTTGCAAAGATAACAAACCTCACTGACAAATGATGGCAGTGTAAATACTAATTTTGCGCCATCACCCCAATTTAATTAGGGATATTCAGTTAATGTCTTGATATTTCAAGCTGAAAATCTATGGCAGTGCTGTTTTGATTTCGGACGCATATTTTCAATTCTCAGCCGTGAAGCAGGGTATTTATGCTGACGATGCGGTGCTTCACCTCCTTTTTCTGAGCAAAAAATCAGATAGCTATTGCTGTATCTTTATTATACTTGATTATATATGATTAAAGTCATAGACACAACGGACGCTATTGCCAGAAGCAGCAATCCAATTTTTTCCGGCTTGGTAAACACCGGTTTGTCCGGTGCATATTGCTTACGTGCCTTGATATAAAATCCTGTCCCGACAAGATAGAATACTGAAGTCATAAACAGTTCTTTAAGACCGCCTGCATAAGCCATCCACAGGCAGAACAACGTGGTCAGGACGGCTATGCATCTAATTTTTATATTATCGGCTTTGATTATCAGAAACAGTCCTGTGAAAAAGTAGCAAGGAATAATCATAAGTCCGGTTATCTGCAATGCGGCAAGATACACATCATCAGCCATTACCACAAGTAGCAGAAACAGAGTCATGACAATGCTTGAGGCAGCCAGTCCATAAGCCGGCATTCCATGCCTGTTGAGTTTACTGAATTGTCGGGGGAGAATGTTCAATACAGAAGCCTCATAAGGTACCTGAGCGACTACAAGAGTCCATGCCACCCATCCTCCAAGAAGCGATATTATTACTGCTGTAATTACAAACCAATAAGACCATTCGCCGCAAGTAGACCGTAAAATATAGGCAATCGAAGGGTTGTTAAGTCCTGCCAGTTCAGCCCTGCTTAATAATCCGAAGCTCAATAAGGAGACTGACATATACAAAATAAGGGATATTATGAAACCGGCAATCCCGG
>JAIDBM010000036.1 GCA_029056365.1 Muribaculaceae bacterium
ATACCACACCGAACTGGTCGATACGGTTGCGGAGCACGTTGTTGGCGGTGTTCTCAACCGAAGCCTTCACGGCGTCCTTGATGGCCGCGCGGGCTGCATCATCGCTGGCGCCCTGACGAAGGTTGGCCACATTGAAAATCACACCGAAGTCCGGAGCCGAACCGTTGGCTGCCGCGAGGGAGCGATACTGTTCTATGAACGTGCCTACATAGTCGTCGCTCTGATGGTCGGGCTTGCTGACTATGGCGTCGGTCTGGGCAAGAGCCTTTTCGAAAGTGGAGTCAATATCCTGAGTGGCTTTGAATGAACGGAGCATGTCGGGCATGTCGACCTGCAGAATTACGTTCATACCGCCCTTGAGGTCAAGACCGAGATTCACGCCCCATTTCTGTACCTGTGAAAGGGTGTAACCGAGATACACTTTTTCCTCGCCGTGCGAGTCCATGTAGTGTTTGTAGGCCTGGTTATAGACCGAGTCGGTGTTACCAACGGCCTTCTGCTGAGCGAGAGCATACTTGTCGGCCTCTTTTTCATATTTGTTTGATACAAAGGTGAATGAGAGGTAAAACAAGCACACCAGCACGAGAAAGGCGGCGATTACACCTGCCACGATGCTACCAAGCGTTCCTTTGCTTTGCATGTGATTTGTTTATGGTTTAATTTGTTAATTATTTGAGTTCGTATTTTTTTCAGCTTGCAAATATAGTGTTTTTTCTCCACATTTGGCATAATTGTGCCGCATTTTTTTCCAATACTGCGTCCGGATTTGGCTTAGCCGACTGTTCTCAGAACTTATATGATACACCTGCAAGACCTTTTATTCCCTGCGAAGGCAAGCCGACAAGCAGGTCGTAACGGTGTCCAAGCAGGTTTTCTCCGCGCAGCCACACGCTCAGACGATCGTCGACCCGGTATGCGGCCCCGAGGTTTAGACTGCTTTTGTTGCCGAGGCTCAACGGCTGGGGGCCGACATAGGTGGTGCGTCCGCCACGGAATTCATATCCGGCCTCGATGTCGAGCCTGTCTGTCGGAGTAACTTTCACATTGGCGTCCACAACATAGCGGGCGCGGTCGAGCCAGCGGTAATAGCCCCGGTCGGACTGCCGGGGTGCCATCTGCGCGGTGGCCTCGAATTCCACCATGTCGCGCCAGCGGTATCCCACACCAACTCCGGCGAGCCAGCCCCTGAGGTCGACAGGCGCGAACAAGTTGACCGCAAGCGGCGCCTGCGTGCCCAACTTTATCCCCGAGGGCATCAGCCAGTCGTCGGCCATGCTGTAGCCGCCGAAAAGTCTAAGGCTTACTCCGGCCACCGGACCTCCGGCGATACTCAGCATCGCATCGACCGGCACATTGCTGTAGGGCAGCATTTCCTGCGGAGTCATATAGTAGCAGTAGTCGTAGTATCCGGCGGCTGTGTTGAGCCGCGATCCGCCTGTAACACGGGCCTCCATGGCAAAAAATCCCGACGGGGTCCAGGCCACCGTTACATCGGGAGCCACATGAAAGCGCGACGGCGAGTAGTCCATGACATTCGGACGTGTTCCGGTAGCGATGTCGAGTTTCAGCCCCACATGTGCCAGGAATTTCTCGTTGCGGTAAGTGTAATAAGGCTCCGCCGTTACAAGGCCGTTGCCACAGCTGAGGAAGTCGCCTTTCAGCTCGATGCCGCCGCCGGGTTTTCCGTTATTGCCGATTATCGCTCCCATTTCGGCCGTATAGCGCTGTTCGCCGAAATAGTTGTGAAATCCGAAGTGTTCGAATTCGAATCCGGCATGATAGGCAATTCCGAACGCACGTCCCCACCATGCGGCATCGGTCTTCACCTGGCTCACATTGCGATGGTATCCGTCGCCTTCGGTAGGAATGCCGGTACGGCCGTACATATATTCGGCTCCCACTGCCAGATGGCCGGCCTTGAACATGCGGTTGAAATCGGCTCCGATATTGAGCGTGTTGTTGCTGAAGGTGAGTCCGTCGGAAGCGTCACGGCCCTTGTAAGAGTTTCCGTCGAACTGCAGCCATGCACCCAGCCGGGTGTTGTGGTTGCTGATAAAACGGTAGCCGGCGGAGGCTCCGAGGTTATAAACCGGAAAATACCCCAGCGCGGCATATCCGCGATAAGGCGACACAGCTATGGTATCGGCATATCCGGCCGGCTCAAGCACCGGCAGTATGGTGGTGAGTTCCGAGGCCTTCAGATATTCATGCAGCGACAGGGGCGTCAGCTCTACCTGCGGCAGACTCACCGACGGCACGAACAGCGCCGGACGTTCGGCACTGCGCTGTTCGGGCACGATTGTGCGGTCGACTGAAATCTCTGTTGTGATATCCTGCGCCATTGCAAACGGAGCAAGTATTGCCGCAGCAAGCGCGGCCATATATTTGGTTTTCATAAATAGCTTTGTTTTTTGGCGCTTAGAGTCGTTCATCAATCATCCTGAAAATATCGGCTTCTGTGCCCGGATAGTTCTCGCGGAGGGCCTCAAGATAACTGTCGGCCTCGAATTTGCGCCCGTTGGCGCGGTAAATGTCGCTGAGCACTATGAAACCGCGTGCGAGCCAGTATGAGTGCGGCGTACGCGATGAAGTAAGATCTTCGGCAGCCGTCTTGGCGTTTTTCAGGTCGTGGGCATCGAAATAGCTCTGCGCGAGATAATAGGCGCTCTTGGCTCCGTAAAGATTGTCGGTATCGTCCGAGGCACTGCTCCACACCTTGCGTGCTTCAGCGCTCTTGCCGCTGTTTTCCAGCGCGAGACCTTTGCAGAAGATGGCTTCGAGCTTCTCCTCCGACCCTATTGTCGATGAGCCAAGGAGCTGTTCCGCAGCTGTAAAGGCATCGTTCCACCGGCCAAGGTCGAGACTCGCCCGCATCATGCCTCGGCGTGCGGCATTGAGCGATGCCGTCGATGATGCGCTGCCGGCCAGACGTGTATAGGCTTCCATAGCCGCCGGCGCGTGTCCTTTGGCATATTCAATATCGCCTATTGCCTCAAGCGCCGCCTCTGCCCTTACGTTGTCGGGGAAACGGTCGGCTATGGCGCGGGCATAATACAGGGCTTTGTCGTTGTTGTCGCTGTCGCGGGCATCGTCAAGCAGATAGCCCAGTGCGGCGGCCACAAACGCACCGTCGGGGTAGTCGCGCACGTAAGCCTCCAGACGGCTTACATCGCCTTTGTCGTCGAATGCCTCCTCGGCTGTCACAAAGCTTATCCGGTCGGCTTCGGCCACATCGATCTGCGGCGCGTTGTCGATTCCGGCCAGATACTCGCGCACTTCGGTCAGGGTTCCGTCCTCGGCTCCGATGCGTTTGAGGTAGTCGGCGGCAAGCGAAGCCTCATCGGATGTGGGCGCAGCCGCTATGAGCTGTTTGAATGTCGACACCGCCTGGTCGCGGGCCCCTCCCTGGAGCTGAAGCGAGCCAAGGCGCAGATATGCCGTGCGGGCCTGGGATGTGGACGGATATTTGTCTATCACCCGGCGGTAGGCTCCGGCGGTGGCGTCCTTGTTGCCGAGCGAATGCTCGGTTTCGGCAAGCTCGAGCATGGCCTCGGATGCTAGTCCCGACTGCGGATAATCTGCAAGGAATTTCTGAAGAAGATTTTTCTTGGAAGCGAAATCACGGGTGAATCCTTTCATCACCGCCTGCTGGAATACAGGATAGTCGCCTGACTCGGGCAAGGCATCGTATGCCTCGGCATATGTACTGGATGCCTTGTCGAAGTCCTTTCCATAATAGTATGTGTCGGCCAGACGGTTTAGAGCATCGGCGCGTACCGCTGCCGGAATGCCTTTCTGCCGGGCCACATATTCAAAATCGCCGGCGGCATCGCCGTAGGCCTTCATGGCAAAAGCGGCATATCCACGGTCGTAACGGCCCACGGTATAATTGGTGTCCGAGGCCGATGTACCGCCGAGATACCTGTCGAATTCCTTTATCGCACGCGCATAGTCGCCTTTGCGGTAATATGCCTCGCCGAGCAGGAGCGCGTTCTGCATCGCCACATGCCGGTTATGGCTGTCGAGCCGGGCGCCACGGCCGAGATAGTCGGCGGCCGCATCGGCATCGCCTGTGGCAAGTGCGCGTGAACCCAGCACATAAAGCACCTGCTGTTTCGCGCCCAGCACTTTTTCGCCGGGATTTTTCATACGCTCTATCGAGGCGAGCGCACTTTCATAGTTATTGTCGTTTATCCATCCGTTCACTACATACTCCTGTACTTCAGGAGCATACCGGCTGTCGGGATAACGGCGCAGAAATTCTTCGAATATGCTCACCGAACTTCCGAACGGAATCTGGCCGCCACGGAATTTGGCTACCGCATAATTGTAGAACGCGGCTTCCTGTACCGCCTTGTCGTGATTCATACGCAGAGCTTTGTCGAGCGACAGCAGCGCCGCATCGGTATCGCCCTGGTTCAGCAGCGCCTGGCCTATATACAGCAGGGCACTCTGGCCCATGGCATCATCGGCGGCACTTACCGGCTGAAGGCTTTTTATGGCTCCGGTATAATCGCCGTCGTGATACTGGCTCAGACCGAGTATATAGAGAGCCGAGGTGGCAGGCTGCTCGGCTGACGCCACATATTTTTTCAGATATGGTATCGCTTCGGAAGGCTGGTCGAGTCTGTACAGACTCTCGCCGGCTATGCGGTTAGCCTCAGCCTGATATTCATCTGCCACAGCGTTGCGGCGCAACAGCCGCCGGGCGGTGGAGAGTGCCTTCTGCCAGTCGCCCTCGCTGTAATAAATCTGCGACAGATAGTAGTCGGCCATGTTGCCGGGAGAGGTCGATGCGTCGACCTTGCCGAACAGCTCTCTTGCCCGGCTGAAATCGTGCCGCGCATATGCTATGTAGGCAAGATAGAAGCGCGAGGCCGCTGCATAGTTTTTTGTCGCCGCCAACGAGCGGAAGCCTGCCTCGGCCTGACTGTAGTCGGCAAGTTTCAGTCTGCAGAACGCCATACGGTAGGCGAGGTCGTCCTGCAGGTTGCCCGGCAGTGCGCGTTTCTCGATTTTCTGATATTGCGCCAGCGCCTCGGCATAGCTGCGTTCCATTATGCAGTCGCCTATATACAGCATTGCCTCCTGACGGTGCAGCGAGGCCGGGTATCTGAACAGAAAAGAGGCGAAATGCGATTGTGCCGAAGCGCCCTGCACATGATAGCAGGCCCGGGCCACAAGCCAGTCGAGTTCCTCGGCCTCGGCGGCACTGAGCCGGTTGCGGTCGATATGTGTCAGCTGGTCGATACAGCCCACATAATTGGCATCGTCGTACATGGCTTTGCCCCGGCTCAGAAAACCGTCGGAGTCCGGCGAATTGACTGCCGCCGATGCACTGGCCAGAGCAGCGGCGGCTATAGTCGATAGAATTATTTTTTTCATTGATAGATTGCAATTAAAACCGCAAATTTACACATTTTTGTCGGTAATCGCAAAACAAGCAACGGAATCTGCCTCAGAATCTCACCCACGGATTCAAACGCAGGCTCATATACCGAATGTAAGAGTGGTATAGTAGCCGAGTGTGCCGTTGCCCGCATACTGGCCTCCGTAGCTCAGACTGATATACTGGTTGCCGGCTCCCCACCACGATGCTGTTACAACTCCGCCGTTGTTCACAACCGAAACCGGGGCGCCGTAGCTGCCGCACAATGCGTTGAACACCAGGTCGTAGCGGCTGCTGTTGGCATAAGGGGTGTAGTACACGAATTCAGAACCCGCAAGAGCGCCATTGTTGTAATACATGGTCGCATCAGGCCAGTAATAGTTCATCATCGGCACATTGCTGAGATAGATGGCGTCAGGTCCGTAGCTCTGGATGGTGTATCCGGAGTTGAGCAGCAGGTTCAGCGACACGTTTATTCCCGATCCGAATGTAACACCGAGCACGGTACGGAAAGGCCGCCAGCCGGGTGCCGGACGCCAGCTACGCGGGGGTGCCGGACGATAGTACGGGCGCGATGGCGGCAGGTAGGGGCGCGACGGCGGGGTCGGCCGATAGTAGTGGCTGTGGTTATGGTTGTGTCCGTGCGACGGACGATGGCCCGGTCCTCCGGGACGGTGTCCTGTTTCCGGACGGTACTGGTTGTTGTTGCCGTGGCCCGGACGGTGGTGGCCGCTGTTGCCGGGCTGCGCCGGCCGGTGCGGGTTGGTGTTGCCG
>JAIDBM010000360.1 GCA_029056365.1 Muribaculaceae bacterium
GGCTTATATTTCAAGAATTCTTTGTAACTTTGCATCCAAATTAAGTATCTCTAAGCAAGAGATTTGGATAATTGCTAAACGCTGCGCTTACAATCGGAGGTTTTACAGTCGCAGCTGTGGGTGCGAAAGATATAAAACGAGACAGCCGTCGACATGTGTCGACGGCTGTCTCGTTTTCCGCGATTCGTGGTATGGTATGGAACCTATCGGATGATTATTTTATGTGTCTGTGATGCGGATTTCCAGATATATATTCCCTTCGGAACATCGGTCCATGCGTTGAACATTATGTTTTGCCGTACAAGCAATCCTGTGGCAGAGTAGAGGTTGCCGACGGTGCTGCAAGGGTCGGCCTCGGTTTCCTCTATGCCCGAGTCCGACTTACTCTGAGGGAATATCGGAAGCGAGGGGAACCAGTAATTCGCAATCATCGGGTAGTCGCGAATCTTTTCGCCATTCGGAGAGTATCGCCGGGTTATATACACAGGTGTACCGAATTCATGATATAGCGCCATGTAGAGTTCGTCGGTCTGCGGGTGTACGCCAAGCGCACAGCCGTACACTTTCCAGTCGGCGCCTTCTTCCTCCAGGTCGATGAAGAGTGACTGCTCACGGGTGTCGCAGTCGAATTTATATATCTTTGTACCTATAAACCATCTGTTGGGTCCACCCTTCCAGTACAGGCAGTTCTGTACGCTTGAGGCAACAAAGGCATCAGGTGTCCAGGCGTACCAGGAATTGGCAGGCGGATAAATTTCATCGTGTATGTCGATTATCTCGTAGTCCAGTGTCTCGGGGTCCAGCCTTACCAGGCAGTTGAGTGCATCGCCTGTTCCCTGCAGGTTCTTTGCAATGGAGAGCCATAGGAATCCGTCTTTTGATTTTACTACAGAGCCTATGCCTGCGCCTTTCTGCACTATATCCATGGATATGGCATCCGTTACTTTGTCGTGCGAGGGGTCGATAACGAGGAGTCCGAATTGCTGGTGGGCCACAAACACTTTTCCGGCTGCCGACACCATCATGCCCGACTGGCCGTGATAGAGTGAGCCGGTAGGGTCGGTGACGGGTTTTCCGGACCCGTTCCCCACATTGGGGTTTGCGGTTCCTTCTATCTGACCTGTAACCGTGTAGTCGTCGAGGTTGAATATCCATACACCGTTGCTCGACGATATATAGCCTTTGTGTTCGTCGACACCGAGAAATCCACGTCCGTCGCATTGGGCGCCGGAGGGGTCGATAAGGCTTTGCTGATGCAGAATTTTCATTGTCGTTGCATCGGCTACGGTGATTCTGCCGCCTGTTGTCTCAGCGCCCGGGTCTTTGTCTTGTTTGGCAATCAGGTAAAGCCGGTTGTGCCATATTGCTCCATACTGGTTGGTGCAGCCGAGTTCTTTGCCTGGATTTTCGGTCTGGATTATGCGGTATTCCCAGTAATTGCCATCGGGGTCGTCGGGCATGAGATAGTTGACGGTGGAATTCTGATGTCCGTACCAGTCTTCATTTACCCAGATTATTCCACGGGTATAATCCGCCTCCTTTGCGGCAATATCCGAAGATACCGCCGCAAGGAGAACAGATATTAATGAAATGAATCGGTTCATTGTCGAACGATCAATTGATTCTTATTTTGGAAGTGACGCCGTTCGAACCTTTGAAGATATATATGCCGGCCATGTAGCGGGGATATATTACGGTGGCATCGTTGCTGATTGTGATGGAGTCGATTTTCCGTCCGTCCAGCGCATACACATCGAAAGTAACGCCGTCGAGGTTGCGGAAGGCCACGAAGTGTCCGTTGCTGTAGATGGTGGCTCCCGACTCGACAGTGCCGATTCCGGTGGTTTTTTTGCCGATTTTGAGTTCTATGTTCTTTGACACGACTTTGCCGTTCGATTCGGCCATTAGTGTGAAACACTGTGTGCCATTGGCAAGTGGTTTGACAGTGAGGGTCTTGCCATCGAGACTAATTTCAGCCGCCGGTTCCGACGGGGTTTCATCGGCCAGCACGGTCGATGGAATTGAAACGGTGATGTTGCAGTTGAGGTTGTCTTTGTCGTCGAGACTTTCGTTGAGGTCATAGATGTATTCTTCATCGCAGTTTTCGATGGCGGGAAGCTCTATGTTGTCGAGAAGAATCTCGGGGTCATATTTGTCGGGCATGACGGGTGTCGACGGGAACCAGAAGTATTTGTCGAGTTCGATGCTGTGTTTGAGCTCTCCGGTGGAGGCATCCACAAAGTGGAGGCGGTTGAGCATTGCGTTTGCGCCGAATCCGGCAGTGGAGCTGTACATCCATGTGTCGGTGCGGGAGTCGTAGGCGGGTGAGCCGTATCCCATGGAATAGGTTTCATCGGGCACACTGCCGTGGGTATAAAGCGCAGAGAGTTCCGAGGGGTCGGGATTCTGGTCGATATCCCAGCGGATCAGGTCGCCGGTCGAGCCGTTCCAGTTGCCGGTGCTCCAGAAAAGTGTGTTGGTTTTGTTCGATGCTTTCAGGTTGCCTGCACGCCACGAGCTGCTTGAGCATCCGATTGTGCCGGCTCCGATTGAAAGTACATCGCCAAGTTCGAGTGTCTCAGGGTCGATCGGCTGAAGAGTCTTGGCACAGCCTATCCACACTCTGCCGTCGAGCGACTGTGCAACGGTCTGTATTCCGCTTATGGCTATGTTTTCGACGAGTTTGTCGGTTTCCGTGTCGATTATGGCGAGGGAATTGCCCACGCATGTGGCGAAGACATATTTTCCGGCTTTGACCATATCGCCCATCTGTCCGTTGCGGCCGGCATCGATTCCTTCTATATCGGCATCATCGATGTGGATGCCTTCGGAGTCGATATGCATTACTCTGATGCCGTTGGTATGGCTGAGATATACTTTCTCAGTATTCACTCCTACGCAGGCACGGCCGTCGCCGCCTATTTCATCGATGCTTCCGATGTGTTTCAGTGTCGAGGCATCGGCCACTACCACACGTCCGCCGGACTTTTCTCTTGTATCGCCGTTGTCCCATGCCTGCTTAGACATCACGATGAGCTTGCCGGCGTATATGGTGGCGAAGGGCGATGTGGCGCCGAATGCCATATTGTTGTTCTGGTTGCCATAGACGCGGTAGTAGGGTTTGCCTTCTTGGCTGATGTAGTTGATTGAGCCGCTTGTGTGGGTGAACCATTCCTCATTGAGCCAGAATACGCCGTCGGCAAAGTCGTCGGCGGGTTTGTTGTCGGGATCGACATCTTTGACCTTTATGGTGTATTCGGTCTTTATGTCGGTGCCCGGAACCGACAGTGTCATGGTTGTCTCTCCGGCACGATGTGCCACAAGGCCCTTGATGCTGCTGTAGAAGGTGACGATTGATTCATCGGCAAACGATACCGCGAAGCTGGTGAAATCGGCATTTTCAGGTTCATACTGCGGGGTTATAAGCGTGCATCCCATATTTTCCAGCTCGATAACATCGCCGGGCGCATATTCTTTGAGTGTGATTCCGCTTACGGGGTTGGCAACAGCGGTACTTACCCGGAGGGAATTTTCGGAAAACACACGTTTTACTTCCTGTTTGCCTGCTCCCCAGTCCTTGCGTATGTTGAGGTAGGGTACAATCAGAGCTTCTACGGGATTGTTGGCTGTAATCTGCAGCTGCATGGCGCCATTTCTGGCATCGGGCACAAAAACGGAGTAGTCGGAGGAGGCGGTGGTGTTGTCGAGTCCACGGACTTCGGCCGATATTCCTACTCCGTAAAGGTTCGCGCTATCTCCGCATACATTCGCAATCATGGGAACCTTGCGCTGAACGCTGTTTCCGTTTTTGTCGGTGGCTGTGTCGAGCTGTACTTCGTCAAGAGTCCAGATGCCTGACTGGTCGGCGGGGCGGAGGTAGAATGTATATTCTTTGGCTGCAGGCCCGGTGGCATCGGCAGGCAGATATTCCAGCGAGATATTGTCGCCGGCTGTTATGGCGGTGTTGAAATCGGCGGGTTGTCCGTTGACAAACACTTTCCACTGACTGTCGGCGGAGTTTACGTTCCAATGGTCGTACTCCGAGCTGCCGGCGGCCGATTCGAAATCACCGGTGCATGTGGCCACTCCCGATTCAAGAGTCAGGGCCGTTCCGCCTGCGGTGACTGCCGCCGAGTTGTCGCCGTTGGTGTCGAATCCGAAGGCTACAAGCGTGCCGTCGGATGTCTTAAGTGCGTAGAAACGCGAATCGGAAGCCAGAGCCGAGGCCACGATGTCGTAAACAGTCGCGGCTCCGTTGAAGCGCACTGCTTCTGTCAGGTTGTCGAGCGCTTTATCATCGCCCCACCATATCGAGAGTCCGGCGTATGATTTTCCTTCACCGAGTGTGTTTTTGAATTCTTCAGGTGTTTCTACATACTCGATTCGCTCAACAATGTTTTCGAACTTTCCCCACAAGCTGTGGTTCCGGTATGCTTCGGCACTTCCGGCCGGAACTTCAAGCGTGCAGTTCTTGAACATGTTGGATGAGGTGAAATTTTTGTCTTCATAGTCCAGAGGAGTCGCTGCATATAACGAGATTTTTGCGCCGGGACGCCACGGGCTGTTGCCATAAAAGGCACTTTGGCCAATCTTGGTAACAGTCGAGGGAATCACTAATTCGTTCAGATTTGCCACGCCCGCGCCCTGATGAGCTATACAGTAGGCTGGAATCTCGGTGACACCTTCGTTGAATACGAGCCGTTTTACACCGTCGCAGTTTTCAAAAGGCGACTGCTTGTATGTGGTGCCTTCGCCCCATTGTCTTACAGTGCCTGGAATTATCAATTCAGTCAAAGCGGTACATTTTGAGAACGCTCTCTCGCCGATTGCCTCCAGACCTTCGTTGAAGACCACACTTTTCAGCGACGGACAAATCTGGAAGGCGTTCTTGCCGATTTCGCGCAAGACTTTCGGCATCACCACCTCTTTAATCTGAGTCTGCCCCAGCGCGTACTGGCCGATTATTTCCACAGTCTCGGGTATATTTATTTCACTGAGAACCTTGCAGCTGTAGAAACAGTGGTCGGGGATTTCAGTCAATGCTGCCTTTATTGTCACTGATTTCAGAAACTCGTTGCTGTTGATGGCGTGATTGCCCATTGATACTATAGTAGATGGAATAACGAGTTCGGTTATTCCGGTATTATAGATGCTGAACGAGCCGATTGATGTTATGCCTTCAGGTATGACAAGCGATGTCATGCTGCGCGAGCTGGCGAAAGCCCTTTCGCCAATGCCTGTGACGGTATATTCAGTACCGTCGTACTCGACAATGGAGGGAATCACAACTGAAGGCTCGGTGTAGTAGCCCGATTCAGGTCTTGATACTTCTACGGCATTTCCGGGGGCTTCCAGCCTGGTGTAGCTGATGCCGTCGACAACGAAATCGACTGCGCCGTATGCGTTGGCGAACGCAGACAAGCCTGCGGCCACTGCAATAAACTTTGCAATAATGAGGTTTGATTTCATGTTATGCTTTATTCTTATTGATTGGTGTTTGCAATGTGTTTCGATACCCGGGCGCCTTTGCGCTCAATGTAGATGCCTGTTGCCGGAGGCGACGACAGACGGGTGCCGTCGATGGAATAGTACTCAGTGACTTCGGCATTGACATCGGATATTTCGGGAGCCAGCGATGAATTGTCGCCGATGTACACCGGAGCGAGCCATTCGGAATCGCCGGCGCTGAACGATACGTATTTCCAACCGTGTATATCGCCGTCGTTCAGTTTTACACTGCTCATGCCCAGGGCGGAGTACCCGAGGTTGTCGAGGTTGTTTCCGCTGCCGGTATAGTAGCTCCAATAGCCGTCATACCATCCGCTGTTCCATATTCCTGCCGATTCATCGGTGATTTTCCACCAGTCGTAGTCATATGCCGGATAGCCATAGGTGGTGTAATCGAGCGGATGCCGTATTATATGAGTGGTTTTGGCGTCTTCTATGGCGTTGAATATCAGGGCGGGCACTTCCGCTCCAGGTGCCGATGTCTGGCCCATGGTTGTGTTGGGTTCATAGAACCCGAACGATATTCTGGAGTCATGGACGGCGCCATCGAAGTCGTAATTGATATACGACAGAAGCTCATCGGGCAAATTGGAATATCCCACGCCGTTGAGTGTATATCCCATGTTGCCTGTCATCTGTATCAGAATAAGCAGTCTGTCGGAATCGCCGGCTATGGCTGAAATCAGATCGAGACCATCGGGAGTTTCATCGTTTTCCCAGCGATAGCCCCATATCAGGGTGCCGGGATTCGGGTTCCCGTCGGTGAAGAACTGGATTGCCAAAGCTGCCCGATTGGGTCCGCTTCCTGTCCAGGAACGGATGTTGTCGAGGTCGATCTGGTGGGCTGCTGCTGTGAGTGCCGACAGTCCGATGGCTAATGAGAGTGATAGATGTTTCATCCTTATCGTTATGAGGGTTAATAGTCAGAAAAAATCCCGTCGGCGTACTTAAAGAATGTACACAGACGGGAATTTATGTATCAACCTCAAAACGAGTGCTGAATAACCTGAAGATTCTATCGGGAGAATCCCTGCTAAGCTGCCCATGATCCCGTAGGCACAATCTTGTTTACGGCATGGGCAGGTCTTCTGACTTATCCCGGTCTGTCGCGTCTTCTCAAACCCGAAATCGGTTCAATGACATGTTGCGACAGACTTTGGTATAGGATTCACAGCAGCGGGTACTGTTCCGGATTTACACCGGATTCCCTTTTAAATCTCCTGAACGCTTGTTATGGCTATATAACTTCCGGTTCGATTTCTCACTCCTGAGACATGGAGATACCAATGCGGGTGCAAAGGTACAAATTATTTTTTTTTCAAAACTGTTTTTTGTGTGAAAAATAACAGGCTCTTGGCAGAGTTGATGTGAACGGTTCTTGCGGCAACGGCTATGGCGCTGAGCTATTGCACTTTCGCTGTTCGATATCGGGCAGCAGGCCTGTTACAATACCGAGCAGCGGCAGGAGTGTGCTCAGCTGAAATATGAATTCAATGCTTGTGCGGTCGGCGAGCCATCCGAAAAACACGGATGCTATGCCTCCGAGTCCGAAGTTGAGTCCGAAGAAGAGTCCGGCTATCATTCCTACTTTGCCGGGTTTGAGTTCGGTGGCATAGACGAGTATGGCGGAGAACGCCGATGATATCACAAGGCCTATCACAATGGCGAGAATTATAGTCATGGTGAGGTTGACATAGGGGAGTGCGAGGGCGAAAGGTGCCGCGCCGAATATCGACCACCAGATTACGAGTTTGCGTCCGTATCGGTCGCCGATTGCTCCGCCTATAAGGGTGCCGGCAGCCACAGCCGCCAAAAATGCGAAAAGGCATAGCTGCGACTGCCTGACATCGACTCCGAATTTGTCGATGAGAAAGAAGGTGAAGTAGCTGGTCATGCTCGCCATGTAGAAGTATTTGGAGAATGTGAGCACGCACAGAATGAACAATGCCTGACGGATGCGCTTCGGCGACAGTTTTTTTACAGCGGGTGAAACAACCGGTTTCTTTGTGGCCGACCGTAATGCGCTTTTGTACCACCTGCCTACATAAAACAGTGCCGCTATGGCCACAAGAGCCGCTATGGAGAACCAGGATATTGATTTTTGTCCGAACGGCAGTATTATTATGGCGGCAAGAAGTGGTCCGAGGGCGGTTCCGCCGTTGCCTCCCACCTGGAATATCGATTGTCCGAGTCCTTTTTTGTCGCCGGCGGCACTTTGGGCTATGCGCGACGACTCGGGGTGAAACACAGCGGAGCCGATTCCGACTGTGGCTACCGCAAGCAATATCAGACCGAAGGATGAGGCTACCGACAGCAGCAGTATGCCCACAAGTGTGAACATCATGCCGGCTGTCAGGGAGTAGGGGTGCGGATGCCTGTCGGTATATGCCCCTACAACGGGCTGCATTATGGAGGATGTCATCTGCACTACAAAAGTAATGATGCCGATTTGAAGAAACGTCAGGTTGTATTCATCGCGGAGTATGGGATAGACCGATGGTATTACCGACTGGATCATGTCGTTGAGGAAATGACCGAAGCTTATTATAAGCAGAATAGAGTAGATTGTGCCTGTTTTTTCGCGGGCAGATTCTTTCGTCATAATGATTTCTGTTTAAGCGGCTGCAAATTTAGCTCAAAATCGCGAGATTCCTGCACCGGGGCGAATAAAAAAACATGATGCCGGATTTATAACTCTGAGTCGGTGCGACAAAAATCTGACTTATAGTCAGAGCGGACGACCTCGTGATGAAATCGCCCGCTCAATTTTTTTTCCAAAAATTTCTTTGCCGAGGCAAAACGCCAAGGCGATAACGGTTGCCAAAAGGCGGCGCTATGACGCTGTTTTTATTTGAGTATTGAGGTCGAAATGTTCTTTTCACCGCTTAGTTCTCCGGTTTGACTGACTTTCTTACCATAATTGAAAGTGTATGTCATCGTCAGAGATATACGGCGGTGGTAGTCCGGACCAAACTGTGTCATCTTATTGTCGTACCAGCGAGTAGTCAATGAATCTTCGCTGAGTTTCCATGACGACTGAAAGGGATTGACTAATGACAACTGTATGTTCCAGCCTCGTGAAGCCCAACCCGCACTTGCCGAATATCCCGT